>CAYSJE010000012.1:0-10446 GCA_964431345.1 uncultured Candidatus Saccharibacteria bacterium | reverse complement strand
AAGATCAAGATTGGCGGATTTTTAAGAACTGCCCTGGCAATAGATACACGTTGTTTTTCTCCACCAGATAATCGAACACCACGCTCACCTACCAAAGTCTGATATCTATTTGGTAGTTTTCTAATTACCTCAGTAAGATTGGCAACCTCTACCGCCTCTTCAATTTTCTCACTATTTTCACCGCCATTACCATAGGCAACATTATTCAGAATCGTATCGTTGAATAAAATATTTTCTTGCGTAACTATGCCAATTTGCTTTCTTAGAGACTGCTGTTGGACAGATTTGATATCAACTCCATCAATCAAAACTTTGCCACCTGTCGGATCATAGAAACGAGTAATCAAATTAGCAAGAGTGCTTTTGCCAACACCACTTGGCACAACCAGTGCTAAAATTTCTCCCGGCTTGGCATGGATGTTAAGATTTTTGAGGGTAGGCCTTTTCGAGTCATAGCCAAACGACACATTATCTAATTTCACATCACCTTTAACTTCTAAGATTTTCTTTGCATTAGGCATATCTTTAACTTCGGTCTGTTTTCCCATCAATTTGTAAACCCGCCCAATAGTCGTCATGCCTTGTTGCAATCTTGTATATGTCTCAGTCAGCTGGTATAGAGGTGCATGTAGTTTCTGCAAAAAGCTTATAAACAAAACTATCGTACCAACAGTAATCTCGCCAATTGCCGCTAAATAAATCCCTAACGCAAAGACGGCAATCTGAGATGACATGAACAAAATATTTCGCCAGAAACCTGATTTAACCCAGAGAAAAACAATCTTTATTTGTCGCCTATAAGCCTCCGTGAACTGACCACCAACTTTTTTCTGTTCATAATCCTCTGCTCCAAAAGCTTTGACCGCTTCAATATTCGTCATGGCATCATAAGCAGAACCGTAACTTTTTTCCCAACGCTTGTTTACCATCTCTTGCTGACTAGAAATCTTGGTCGTAATGACATACGTAATCCAGACATATATAGGAATAGTACCGACAGCGACAATTGCCAACAACCAATTCTGCCAAAATAAAACTATCGTAATTGCCACAAACATAATGGCTGGCAATAAAATCTGAGACAACAAAGCTGAGATAACTTGCCAAGCAAAATCTGCGGCTCGATCAATTTTTTTCATTACACTTCCGGCCTTTTGCTGCACATGAAACCTAAGTGACAAATTCTGAACATAAGCAAAGGCTTTCAAAGTTAAGTCACATGAATACCAATTTTCAATTCTGACAACATTTCGTTGAAACCAAGCATCAAAAATATAGAACAAAATTTCGGCTACAGCCCAAATTGCTAAAACCCAAACTATACCACCCCAAGATTCTGACAATTCAACTCCACCATCAATAATACCAACCACCGTATCGGTCAAAATTTTGTAAACATACGGCCCTACCAAACTCAAAACCGCCAATATCACCGAGAGACCAATAATTAGATAAATCCGTTTTTTATACGGCTTCAAATCTCCTAAAATTTTCTTTAAAACTGACATAATTTTGCACTAAAAAATCCCGTTTTGCACGGGACTATTCTCTACAAGCTTTGCTAAAAAGCCTAAGGATATAACAACCCGTGATTAATTAATAAACTCGCCTTGTGTGTTACAAGAATCATGTGTTGTATCCTTTCTTTTTGGCCTGCCTGCCGGCAGGTAGGCTAATACTTGATAAATCTGTGCCCCAGCAATCGACATTACAAAGGCTTGCCTGCCGATAGGCAAGGTAAAAAGTATTGTATAATATTTTGAGATATATTGCAAGTGTGAATAAGAACGCCGAACTATTCCCCACTCAGCTGCGCCAACAGAGCTTTCTCAGCTGCATTTTCGCTGGCTTCTTTTTTGTTTATGCCTTTACCCGTAGCTAATATCTTTCCCTGGGCATAGACTCCAACCTCACATCTATAAGAATCATATCTACCTGTTTCCTTTAGTTTTTCATAAACAGGATTTTCATCAAATTTCTGATGCAATAATTTTTGCAGAGCAGATTTAGGATTGTCTTGGCCAGCACGTTTAATCGCATCTGCGAGTCTTGGCAAAATATGTTTAGTAATAAATTTGCGAGCTTTCTTTTCGCCTCTATCTACAAATATAGCCCCAATAATTGCTTCAACCGCATCAGCGTGAATCCCCTCCCGGCTTCGCTCTGTAAAGCAGAAATCAAATGGCTCATCAGAAAACCTGACAAAACCAGTTATTTTCATATCATGAGCCACTTCGGCCAGAAAATCATTGCTGGTCAATTCGCTGCGTAAATTGGTCAGTTCTTCTTCGGACATACTCGGGAAATTTTCAAACAATACTTGACTGATATATGAACCCAAAATTGAGTCACCTAAAAACTCTAGCCGTTCATAATGATCAGAATGCCTAGATTTGACTCTCCCAAAACAAGAATAATGTGTAACTGCTTGTTTCAGTAATTTCTTATTCTTGAATCGAAAGCCAATTGCTTTTTCAATTTTATTGAGATCTTTCATTCTCACGCCCCCTAACCCTGCCCCTTCCCCCCCAAGAGGGGGAAGGGAACTAATTAATTAACCAATATATGTATCTATGACTTTGTATAAATCTGCTATTCTTTTCCTTTTTTCCTCATCTTCTTTATCTGAAGCAACAACATCTGCCAAAATTGTTCCCAAACACCTCTCAACTAAACTCGCTCTAACTAAATCATCGTAACCACTTATACTAAGCTCTGTTGCGACACCTTGCAAGTCTTTTATCCAAGCATCTATTCCTGCTCGACGTTTGGAAAAAGGGGCTCGCCAATCCATTCCCAGTAAAATATCAGACCATATCATAAACCCTAATTCGTTCCCTTCTGGCTGCAAACACGAATGAGCAAAATCTGTTAGATAGTAAATTGACTGTGCCGGATCAAAGAATAGCTCTGGAGGCTTGAAATGCCCATGGCACCAAATCATTTTTCTGCCCCGAAAAGTTTTCTCTATAAAACTAATACTACAAAGTAAACGAGGAATAAATTCATCTGAATTTATCACCAATGGTTCTTTCTTCAGAGAGTTTTCTATTTCTCTATTCTGTGCTAATTCAAACCAACGATGTATACGGTGAATATTAAAAACCTCAGCAGGTAAAAACTCTCTCAATACTAGAGAACGCGTTGGCTTTGCCGGAAAAGACTGACGATATTCGACATATATTTCGAGAAATTTCTGGCGTTCTTTATCACTAACCGGCACTCCAAATGATTTACAGCCTTCAGGTAATTTTTCCATAATGAGCCAACCTTGGAAAGGCGTTATTAGTTTGAAATTATATAAGGCAGGGGCTTTAAGTTTTGTGCTCTTATTTTTTTCTAAAAACTTTGTTGTGATAACGGTTCAGCTATTGGGCGAGGATCATTATAATATTTAAGAACCGCTGATTTACCCCTATACTCACCAGAGAAAATTACGTTTCTTAATATATCTTTCTTATAATATACGCCCTTGTAAATTAATTTATCAATTTCAAAGCCTTGCTTTTTGGCAACATTTTCTGCTTCAGAAATTATTCTATCTTTTTTCATAATTACAATTTTAATTCCATCATATCTTCAGCCACTGTTATTTCTCCAGAAAACGCCGCGGCTTCTTTGGCTAAGTCATGACCCTCACATTCTGGGCCAATATGAGTTAGGACGATTTCTTTAGCTTTTACTTCATTAGCTAGCACAGCAATTTCTGCTGGACTCATGTGGCACTTGGCAGCAAGTTCGTTTGGATTATTACATTCAGAAATAAAAACATCTGTGTCTTTAGCGATTTTCTTGAGACCTGAGCACATCCCAGTATCACCACTGAATGCAAAAGATTTATCATTATAGCTAAATCGATACCCAATACTTGGCTCCCCGGGAATATGATCAACTTCTCTGGCTTCTACCCTAATTTTGCCAAATTCAATGGCACTATTTTTTACTTCTTTAACATCAATCCTGAAAGGAAAACTATCATACCAACTTGGCATCATAATTTGCAGCAATCCCCAGACTGCTTTTTCTGTACCGGGTGGCCCAAAAACATAAAGTGTTTTTCCGCGTGGATTTGGCCGCTGAGTAAAATATTGTTGAATCAAGGCTGGAAAATCAGTCAGATGATCTGGGTGCACATGAGTTAGAAACAAAGCTTCAACAGTTTCCATACTTATATTATTTTCTGCCATTCTTCGAAGTGCGCCACTGCCAATATCGATCAAGAAATGTGTCCCCCAACCAGCACAATTAATAGCTGTGGTTGACCGGTCTTTTTGTTGATGGCACGTGCCTGTGCCAAGGAGTGTTATTTTCATAGAATTTTACCCAATTCTGTAGGGAACAGGCATGCCTGTTCCCTACAAATATTTATTTTTTAGGCTTAGTAATATTTGGCTGACTTACATAAAGAGGGGTGACTGGTAATTCGAATTTACTCTGACCTTCTTTCTCAAAAAATCGCTCGCCTATTTTGAATATAAGTTCTGCTCGTGATGGTCCTTCGATAACCTCCTCTTCAGAAATTATTGGCAAGTCTGCATATTTCTCTTTGAGCTCTACTTCTGTGCCCACAAAATATTCTGATTCTTGGTCTCTGCAAATCTTGGCATAAACTAAATCTTTGATATTATTTAGCTGAACAATTTTAGGATTCTCTTTTTGCTGAGCTTCTTCATAAATCTCGAATCTAGAAATCGGAATCACTGGAGTGTTCCAAGCATAACCTAAAGCATTGGCTGTGGCCACACCAACTCTAATGCTTGTAAAAGATCCAGGGCCTGTTACAGAAATTATCACTTTTGGCTTTGTATCAGCTTTATCTAATAGCTTCTCTATCTCAGGCTGCAGTTTAACTGACAGTGTTTGATCATTTGGCCATTCACCAAAAGAAAGTACACCTTGGCCATCACCTAGGCAAATAAGCACTTTCTGACTGGTAGTATCAATCCCTAAAAACATAGTTTGGCTTTTCTATCTTTATACTCTATCATTATAGATAGATTTTCCTATTTTGCCTATGAAAAAGCAAAGTATATTTTTTCTTGTGCTAACTATCATCGGAGCTCTGCTCTTCGGAATTTTGGTATACAAGATCGGTTGGGACAAAATCAAAGATGTTTTCACTATGTTTACTTGGTGGCAATTTGCAATTCTTGTTTTTTCTTTGTTTGCTGCCATGGTTTTCATTACAATTTCTACTATCGTTGTATTGAAAGCTTTGGGACATAAAACAAAATTCCGTGATATGTTCCCCCTATCTTTCATAAACTTCACCATTGGCTATATAACTCCCGTACCTTATGCCGGTGGTGAGCCCGTGCAGATTTATTTAATGCATAAACGAATGCATATCCCTGTTTCTGCCGGCACCACAGCGATGATTCTAGAGAGAATTGCTAGGCAAATTATTGTATTACTAGTGATTATAGCCGGCGTGGCTCTCGCAACTATCTTTGTTCCAATGGCTCTAATAATAAAATTATTGTTAATAGCTCTGATAGGATTCTTTCTTTTTATACTATGGGCATATTTTGCTAAATCACTTTCTGGAGAAGGATTCTTGCAATACATGATCAAAATATTTAGATTGAAAAATATAAAATTTCTAAAAAAACCTAAACATGCCAGAGTAATAGAGAATATTGATGCTCATACTTGCAATTTCTTGAGGCACCACAAAAAATCTTTCTGGACGACTCTAGGAATTGCTTCTATCTGGACTGTAATAATGGTCAGCCAAATCACACTCGTACTTTTCTTCATGGGATACAATCCTACTATTACGAATGTCTTGTTGCTATTCATGTTTACAAATTTGATTGTGCTAATACCAACCCCAGCTATGCTTGGGACTTATGAAGCTGGTGGTATGATGGTCTTTGCTCTAGAAGGACTTGATTCTGGGTTTGGTTTAGTATTTAGTTTGATAATGAGAATCTCCAACATCTTTGCAATTATTCCAGGACTATTATTTCTACCATACTACGGATTAACTATTCGAGAAGCGATGACTAATAGCGAAAAAATAAAAAAAGACATCGAAGAAGTCGTGCCTTTAAGAGAAAAAACTAGTTAATCTAATTTGGATAAATCCTTCTAAAGTAAAACCCCCTTGGCATCGCCGCGGGAGTTTTTGATAAACCTCCCTATTCCCTTATCTCCTAATTTCTTATGAAACTTTTTACACTGAAGTCTTCGCCAAGCAAAATGATTGCTTTCTCTTTTTTGAGCTCAAAGTTTGAGCCAAAATCTATATCAGAATTATCCAAGATAACCAATCGCCCTTTTGGCTTCAATACCCTGTTTATTTCTTTAACAAAGCCTTCTTTTGGTTGACTAATAACGATAACATCAATCGATTCAGCTGGTAAGGATAACGCCGTTTCTGGCCACTCATGGACTTCTACATTCTTTTGGGGTTCAGTATTTTGCTCGGCATTTTTTTTGTGCGGTAGGGATGTTTCAGAACCAATAATCTGCTTGGCTGGCATCGTCTTTACTCGCTCTGCGAGAATTATCCCTTCACCACAAGAAAAATCTAGAAAGACATCGCCTTCTTTTGGTTCTGACATAGCAATCATCGCCGCTGCAACAGTTGGTTTTAGAGAGTTTTTTGGATCGATAACTTCATAATTTCTGCTACTAAAAGATTTCTGAGTTAGCCTGAGAGAGACAAATAATTGACCTGTCTTGAACAACCTGACATCAAATTCAAAATGAGCTTTGCTGCGAACAGCTTTCCACATATGAAATTTTTGATCAATAGATTTGTTCACCTGCTTTTCTAAATCTCGTTTATCAAATCCATGGCGACCATATAGATGAGCAAATATTTGATACGTCGGGCGTTTCATTTTTTCGTAGAACTGCCCATGATATTTTATAGCATCATCAAAAGAATTCTTCTGGATTTCTTCTTCTATCACCCAAAGCTCTCCTTTTTCTTTATCAATCTGGTCTTCCGAAAAAATCACATAAAAAACATCCTCAATTGTTCTTAATTCAAGAAGCTTTTGAGGATGACCATTGTAATCTATCAAGATATAGCCCCGCTCTTCTCTTACCAAACTAAAATCAGCAAGCTTATCTGAAAGTTCTTGCACGGCAATAGATTCGAGGCCTTTTATGACTGTTAGTAAAAGCATGTATTCACAATAGCGGAGAATAATGATAAAGTAAATAAGACTCAACCCTTATACCTTAAATCCTCATTATGTTTCCATTCAACATCGTCATTATACCAATTATCGTTTTCTTGATCGCCCAAGGCACAAAAGTTGCCACAAGAGTTGTTAAACATCCCCTAGACATTCGCAGTTGGGCTGCTTATGGAGGAATGCCTTCCGCTCATACAGCTTTCACAATTTCCATGGCAACACTTGCCGGGTTAGTCGCTGGATTTAATTCAATCCCTTTTATGATTGCGGCTGTGATGGCTTTGCTTATTATTCGTGATGCCCTTGGTTTACGTATGCATCTAAGCGACCATAGTAAAATTTTGAACAGAATTATCAAAGACGCAGAGGGCGTAGATCAAAAAAATATCCCTTTTTAGGAGAAAGATTGGGGCATACTTTACCAGAAGTTACTGTTGGTGCAATAATTGGGATTTTGGCAACGCTAGGACTTTGGTATTTGTTAGTTTTGTAGAATCACCCCGCCCTAAAGCCTGCCTGCCGGTAGGCAAGGGCGGGGCTAGTCTTCGAAAGGCCGCCTTAAGCGGCCTTTGTTTTTTCTAGCCACGTGCTTTAGCACGTGGCGATAGCAATTATTCATTGCGCATGATTTCCCGCACAGCATCTCGATCGTCCCATTTAATTCTCTCACCATCTTTACCTATCATCACCTGCTCATGCCCTTTGCCTGTAAGTAAAACTGTATCGCCAGGCTGGGCATGTTTTAGTACGAAACTTATCGCTTCTCTTCTATCTAAGATTTTCCAGGCATTTTCTTCTTTCCTTTTCCCTGCCCCTACTACGCCAGCAAAAACTTCATCGATTATTTCTTGCGGATCATCATCATAGGGATCTTCGTTTGTAACCACAACTTTGTCAGCATATTGACCAGCTAGTTTTCCCAAAATTGGTCTTTTTTGTTTATCACGACCACCACCTTGGGAGCCAAGCAGAGACCAGAGCTCGCCTTTAAGAAAAGGTTTCACTGTTTTATAAACAGTTTCTAGAGCATTCGGCGCATGCGCATAATCGACAATCACAGTAAAATCCTGCCCCTCATCAATTATTTCCATTCTGCCTGGGACAGATTTTAGTTTAGGCAAAGCCTCTATTATTTCATTTAGTGAAATATCTTGACTAAGAGCCACAGAAATTGCGGCCAGTATATTGTAAACATTGAACTTACCGACAAGTTTTGTGCAAACTTTATGTTCTTGGTTTTTGACCTGCCCACCGAAGCCTTGGCGTAGGTGGGATCTGAGTACAAATTTTGTTCCTTTATTATCAAGTTCAATATTGTTTGCACTTACTCGTGGCAAATCACTCTTCCCTTCATCTAACCCAAATATCATTTTATGTTCGCAGCCAAAATTTAGAAAATACTTAGCATGCTTATCATCAGCATTAACGACCGCCCATTTTTTTGAATTAAGTTTGCAGCTTTTGGCAACTCGACTAAATAACTGACCTTTGGCTTGTTTATAATTTTCAAAAGAACCATGGGATTCAATATGCTCAGGAGTTAAATTTGTAAAAACTGCCACGTCATAATTTATTCCCACATGTCTAAATTGTTTAATTCCTTCTGAGGTAGTTTCAATTACAGCATACTTGCATCCAGCCTTGACCGTTTTGTGAAGCAATTGTTGATTCTTAAATCGTCCTTGCATTCCTTGCTTAGTATTATTAGCCCATTCTTTTTTGCCGATTTTGAAAGTTGTTGTAGAAGTAAGGCCTACCTTGTTACCAGTTGCTTCTAACAATTGGGCGATAAGATTTGAAGTCGTTGTCTTGCCATCAGTGCCAGTAACCCCTATCACTATTAGTTTTTCAGCTGGAAAACCATATATCAAAGACCCGGTTGCCGCGAGCAACCAGTGATAACTAGACAATGCCCAGTTTGGGACTAATTTTCTTACACCTGATTTCATTTCTTTATTTTCACCATTATTTTCATAGCACTGTACCAGAATTTTTTGTAAACAATATCATAAGCACCAACATAGCTCACTCGCTTTCCCCCAAAGCCTAGCTTAAACCGGGAAATCCCTGACCAAGCGTGATTAGGCTCATTCTCTGGTGCCACCCCATAGAAATCATACTTAGCGAAGCCTTGTTTTTTGGCTTCTAGGATAGCTTCCCATTGCAATAAATGTGGCGCCATTAAATTGCGATGCTCATTGCTAGATGCACCATGCATATAAGTCACAGTGTCTTTGTAAAAAGAAACAATGTTTACTGCCAAAACCTCGCCTTCATATTCTGCTACAAACAATTTTATCCAATTATTTACTACTAGATTCCTAAACAAAGCCTCGTAATATTGCTTCTCATGAATATGAAATTTATCTCGCTCAGAAGTGACTCTCGCTATTTCATAAAACTTATCTAAATCAGCTAAGTCCGTGCTTTGTCTAATAGTAACGCCTTTGCGTTTCGCTAATCTAATGTTATATCGCCATTTAGACTTCATGTTTTTTAAAATATCATCTTCGGGCTTATTTAGATCAATCATCACGGTATCTTTGGGCTGGATTTCTTTGGGTGCTTTTGTCTCGCCTAGATCATCCCAGTTTTTTTCTATTACTAGTGGATCAAATCTAAAAAATATGCAATTTTCTTGATTTGCGATTTCTTTTATTCTAGAAACTGGTTCTTTATTCAAATCTAGCATTCTGGGCGCGTATAAATACCACTTACCTCCAGGCATATCGTATCTGAAAACCGAAACAGCTGCACACAATTTTTGTCTGCCTGTCCGGCAGGCAGGTTCATCCATTATGCCTAAGCGCCAAACTTTGAACCCAGCTTGCTGCAAAAATTCTCCCCACTCATAAGTCTGATACAAAGAACCGTGCTCATGAGAAAGCACGTAATTATTAAGAAGGTCTTTGTGTTTTAATGTAATATCTATAATCATCTATTTTGTCAGGGCGGACACATGGGCTCGCCCCTACATTATGTTTTTTGCAAGGCGAGTTTAATTTGTTCAGCAACTTCTAGTTTCGAATCAACTTCCCTCAGCATATCGCGAGCTTCAATATCGGTATAGCCAAGATTTTCGAGAGCTTCAATCGCATCATTAGCAGCCACGTCACCAGATCGAATAGCTTGTTTTCCTGATTTGATTTCTGCTTTAGAAATCTTACTCTGCAATTCCAAAATTATTCGCTCTGAAGTTTTCTTACCAATTCCAGATACTTTGGTAAACATACCAGCATCGCCTCTGGTAATCGCTTGCTGAATATCTTGGACTGCTCCCTGTTCCAAGATA
>CAYSJE010000011.1:0-10594 GCA_964431345.1 uncultured Candidatus Saccharibacteria bacterium | reverse complement strand
GTAGAAAGCTCTTCGCTAG
This sequence comes from uncultured Candidatus Saccharibacteria bacterium, assembly GCA_964431345.1. Lineage (GTDB taxonomy): Bacteria > Patescibacteriota > CALEFQ01 > CALEFQ01 > CALEFQ01 > CAYSJE01. The sequence goes on along the minus strand of CAYSJE010000011.1, from coordinate 10,575 downwards.
CTTTTTTGATCTTTTCTTTATCTTCGCTATCTTTGACTTTTTTGAGAGCATCTAGTTTTTCTTCAATAGTCTTCTTGACTTTGGCATCTAGTTTATCACCGCCGTCTTTGATAACTTTTTCTGTCTGGAAAACTAAAGATTCAGCTTTGTTTTTCTCGTCTATTAATTCACGCTTTTTCTTATCTTCACCGGCATGCGTTTCGGCATCTTTCTGCATCTTCTCAATTTCTTCATCCGTTAAACCAGATGACGCTGTAATAGTAATTTTTTGTTCTTTGTTAGTCGCTTTGTCTTTGGCAGAAACATTGAGAATTCCATTAGCGTCTATATCGAATTTAACTTCGATTTGCGGCACACCACGTGGTGCTGGTGGAATCCCATCTAGCATGAATCGGCCTAAAGACTTATTATCCCCAGCCATTGGTCGCTCACCTTGCAAAACATTAATTTCTACCGAGGGCTGATTGTCAGCCGCAGTAGAGAAGACCTGTGTTTTAGAAGTCGGGATAGTTATGTTTTTTTTGATAAGCGGCGTGCTCACCCCACCCAAAGTTTCCAAACCAAGTGATAGGGGAGTAACGTCTAACAGTAGAACGTCTTTGACATCACCTTGCAATACTCCGCCTTGCAGTGCAGCTCCCATAGCTACAACTTCGTCTGGATTGATAGATTTGTTTGGTTTTTTGCCAAAGAATTCCTCTACCTTTTTCTGAATCAAAGGCATGCGAGTCTGCCCACCAACTAAAATAACTTCGTTAATATCATCTTTGCTCATCCCAGAATCTTCTAGAGCTTTTTCAACTGGCCCCATTGTTCGGTCAACCAAATCAGAAACTAATTCTTCCAATTTAGCTTGGGTCATTTTCATATTCAAATGCTTCGGACCAGAAGAATCAACTGTAATAAAGGGCTGATTAATTTCTGTCTCAGAAGTAGAGGAAAGTTCAATTTTTGCTTTTTCAGCCGCTTCTTTTACTCGCTGCAATGACTGCTGATCATTTGCCAGGTCTACCCCATTTTCTTTCTTAAATTCTTCCAAGATCCAATCCATAATTTTCTGATCAAAGTCATCACCACCTAAATGAGTGTTCCCAGTAGAAGCTTTAACTTCCACAGTATCATCAGCTACTTCAAGCGCAGACACATCAAATGTTCCTCCACCTAGATCGTAAACTACTATTTTTTCATTCTTTTTCTTATTAAAGCCGTAGGCGAGTGCTGCGGCAGTTGGTTCGTTGATAATTCTCTTCACTTCAAACCCAGCGATTTTGCCAGAATCCTTAGTCGCCTGTCGCTGTGCATCATCAAAATAGGCAGGAACGGTAATCACCGCCTCTTTGATTTCCTCACCTAATTTTGCTTCCGCATCAGCTTTTAGTTTCTGTAAAACCATGGCGGAAATCTCGGCTGGGCGATATACTTTGTCACCCAATTTCATTTGGACTCCACCGGCATCACTTTCTTTGATTTCAAAAGACATGAGCTTTGTATCACCTTGCACTTCATCATCAGAAAACTTGCGGCCAATAAATCGCTTGGCGCTAAAGACAGTATTTTCTGGATTAGTAGCAGCTTGCCTCTTGGCAGTTAAACCAACTAATCGCTCATTTGATTTGTTAATTGCGACAATAGAAGGAGTTGTTCTGTTTCCTTCTTTGTTTTCAATAATCTGGGCTTCGCCACCTTCAACTACTGCCATAGCTGAGTTAGTCGTCCCGAGATCGATTCCGATAATTTTTGACATATTTTTTATTACTTTATAACTAATTACTTAATAACTTTTACTTTGGCTACTCGAATTGCTTTTTCACCCATCATATATCCGGTTTGTACTTCTTTAATTATTTCACCTGACTTTTTTTTATCACCCTTCACTTGTTCCACGGCTTCATGCTTATTGGGATCAAATTTCTCCCCCACACTCTTCATAGCTGCTACATTTTGGTCTGACAAAATATTCTCTAACTGGATTCTAATAAATGTAACGCCCTCTACCCAACTGTTACCTTTTAATTCTTTAGGCAAGTGATCGACTGCATGACCAAGATTATCTAATAGCGGCAGAATTTCTAGAATTAATTGTTCATTAGCTCTGGTTACCCCTTCAATCTTTTCTTCAGCTGAGCGTTTTACTAGGTTTTGATAATCAGCTTTGGCTCGCTGCCATCCTCGCAAATTCTCTTCGGCTAATTTTTTAAAATCTTGCTTTTCAGCTTTCTTCTTTTTCTCTTTCTCAGGTTTCTCTGTAGGCATAAATTATATCCAATCAACTATATTAATAGTAATTACAATTGGCAGAACAAATAATCCGCCGCGCAATAATTTCGTCATGTATTTTAGGAGAGAAATATTGCGGCTGTATTTCATCCGAGTCGGACCAAGAATTGCAATATGCCCTTTCTCACCAGACGGTAATTGATATTTAGAAACCAATAAACTACAATCTAGATCTTCAGTTACTTCGCTTTCATCGCCAATGTAGACAGCCACTTCTTGATCTGACTTAGATTTAGAGTCAAGTTTAGAAACTTCCTCACTCAATCTCTCAAAAATTTCTGCCATGCGACAGGCTTTTTCTACATTAGAGAATTCTGGCATGTGTAGTAAATTAGAAATTCCAGTACAGAAAGCTTGTTCTTCTTCTTTTTCTGTGAGAGCAATATTTCCTGAAACTTGAGCCAGCATACCAGCCGCTTCCTGCAAAACTTTGTCATGGCCCTGTCTGATTGTTTTAAGTTTTTGCTCTAATTTATCCTGCTCTTGTTTGGCCAGATCAACATGCTGCATCAGAGCATCCACAAAAAATCGATAACCTTTGGCTGTCGGGATTCGACCAGCTGATGTATGTGGCTGATGAATCATTCGTGCATCCTCTAAAGCCTTCATCTCATTCCTAATAGTGGCTGGGGACAAATCAAAACCATACCTACTCACAAGCACTTTTGAGCCCACAGGCTTGGCTGTTTCGGTATATTCACGCACAACAACTCCTAAAATTGATTTTTGACGCTCAGTCATATAGATTGTATTTAGCACTCTATTGAATAGAGTGCTAAAAGTATTATACTAACTAGAAATATGCTGTCAAGAACAAATTCTGGCCTAGAAATATGAGGGCAAAAAAACTTGATTTCTGATCTCCATATGCTATATTTAGAAGGTTATTTAAACACACTTATGCTAAAACGAGTAAAATTTCTACTGACCCTTTCTGCCCTAGTTCTAGCGGTTGCTTTGCTTACAACCGGTTGTTCAAGCTTCTGGCAGCAGAAAACAGTCGAGAACGTGACAGAACAAGCTTTAGAAGAAGTTTCTAACGAAGATATCGACGTCAGCACCACTGATGAAAGCACCACAATTACTACCGAAGATGGCTCTACAACTTCTTATGGTGAAGTTGAGCTACCAGCTAATTTCCCAGCCGATATTCCTGTGTATCCTAACGCCAAAATCACTTTTACTCACAAAAGTGGTGATAGCCAAGAAAATGCCACTTTGAGCCTAGAAAGTGATGGTGAAATTGGTGAGATAGACAAATGGTATACTGACGAAATTGCCAACCAAGGCTGGACACTAGATACCAATACTTCTATAAATGAAGACGACGACACATATTATGCCTATTTGGCTTCAAAAGGTGATCGCCAACTGACGATTAGTATAACTCCCCAAGACGATAAAATCATCATCACTGCTGCTGCTTATTCAGCAGAATAAAGTTTCTATAAAAAAGCAGCCTCGTTAATCCGGGGCTGTTTTTTATTCTGCCTCTAGCATTTCCTGCAAATAATCCTTACCTTTCAAACCAATAAATCGATCAATCTCTTCTCCACCTCTGAACAAAAAAACAGAAGGAATAGCTGAAACCGAATATTTACTCGCTAAACTAGAGACTTTATCTACATTTACTTGAGTAATTTTGACCCCCTTTCTTTCTGCACCAAATTCTTCTAATACAGCAGACAAGGTTCGGCAAGGACCACACCAGTCAGCACAAAAATCTACAAACACGGGCATGCTTGATTCCAATACTTCTTCGGCAAAATTTTCTTCGTTAAGATCTACCATTCTTCTATTCTAGGTTGATTATAATCGTAAATTCTAATTTTCGTAAATTCTATATCTTTTACTTCTCCATTATCTAAAGTAGCTGTTAGAACTTCGCCCCTTCTCGTTTCTTCTGACCACATTTGATCAAAGACAAAATTTCCCAAACTATATATTATCTGCTTATCTTTGTAAATTTCTTTATCTTGAACCACATGGGGATGATGGCCAATTACTAAATCAGCTCCAGCATCCACAGCGGCATGGGCAAATTCTTTTTGGGCTGCAATTGGATCAAATACATATTCTGTCCCTGAATGCATAGAAATAATTACATAATCCACTTCGTCTCTAATTTGCTTAATATCCTGCTCTAATAATTCTATATCCATCCAAGCCACTCCTGGCTCGCTCTTACCGGCGGCATAAGCATCAGGCACAACATCTTCGTAAGCTAGAAAGGCTATCTTATTACCTTTAACCTCTAAAATATCTGGTTTATGTGCTTGCTCTATATTTTCACCAGCACCGACAGCCATAATACCTCTAGACTCCAATTGCTCAATAGAATCTAACAAAGCCTCGTCACCAAAATTTTCGGTATGATTATTAGCCAGTGAGACTATATCAAATCCAGCATATTCTAAACCGTCTATAGATTTAACAGGCGCGATGAAACTCATGCCTTCAGCTGGCGGAGCTGCCAAATCAGAAACAGGTGTTTCTAGATTAGCAAAAGCTATATCAGCATTTTTTGTAAGTTCTGCCGTTTCTAAAAAGGGATGACGAGGATCTCCCCCATGATCTAATATCTTCGTCCAAACATGCCTCGATAACATAATATCACCAACCGCTACTAGAGTAACTGGCTCCCCAGAACCACTCACTTCGTTCGGGTTCGGGGCTGCGGCTTCTTCATTAATTTGTTCAGAAACAGAAGCTTCTTCAGATGTCACAGCTTCTACTGATTCTTTGTTAGCATTACTTTGCCAAAGCCAAACCAGCGCGCCAACTAGTGCGAGAATTATGATAAGTAGTATGATTTTATTTGAACTTGATTTCATAGTGTTAGGGTATCATCTACTTAATTACTTAGCAAATTGTACAGACAAAATGTAGAGCCGTTGCATGCAACGGTTCTACACTAAGTCTGAACATAAACTAAGTCAACAAGTACGGGAAAGTTTATCTCCCTCTCACCATATTCTCACCACATTTTGGGCATGTCATCTGCGCACAAGGAACACGAGGTTTCTTTGGCGCCCGAGCGTTACAAGCAGGGCAAATGCATTCTACGGCTGGACCACCAAATCCCGCATTTCTACCTAAACCCTTACCTGCACCACGTCCGGCTCCTACACCTGGACCTTGTCCCTGAGGACCTGTACCATCACCACCTGGCATATTAATCACCTCCTCTCGTTCATTTATTGAAATAGCCTTGCCATGAAGCAAAGCTTCGGCAACTTTCTTACGAGCATTACCTAGAATCCTCTGAAAAGTTGAAGTAGAGATTCTCATCTTTCTGGCTGCCTCGTCTTGGTCAAAATTAGCATAATCCTTAAGCCTCAATGCCTCTAGCTCGTCTATTTGCAAATCTACTAATTCTAAGTCCGCTACATGTCTGCCACGAGGCTTGAAATAAGTGTATTCCGGATTTATGCTTACTCTGCGTCTTTTACATGGTCTAATCATAGTTTTAGATACAATAATAATGGGTATATACCCATTATATATGACACCCATATTTTGTCAAATAAAAAGGCGACGATCAAAACCATCGCTCTTTTATATGAACTTATTGAATAATTATCCGGTTTTAGCTCCACCTTTCTTTCCAGAATTAAGTCCGGTCAGAATACTAGATTCAAAGGCATAATTTAGTTTCTGCCTCTCATCAAATCTCTCTTCGGCGAATTTTACCAGCTCTGCTAGCAAGTCACCAAGCTCTAGCCCTGAAGCTTTCCAGAGATGATGATAAACTGTCCCGGGCAGAGTATTGATTTCGTTAGCAAATATTTGCTTAGTTTTTCTATTATACAAGAAATCTACTCTAGCTATTCCACTGCAGCCAAATAGCTTATAGATTTTTTTAGCAAGTTCTCGGATTTGTTTTGTAGTCTCTTCATCAACATTGGCCGGAATAACCACACTAGTCTCAGACTCACCTGTTTGGGCTCCCCCATCTTTCAAATATTTCTCATCAAAGTCTAACAATTCACTTTGAAAAACAGATTCCTGAAGCAGAGAAGCTCTCAAGTCTTTATTCCCAATCACACAACAAGTAATATCTGCCAAATTCTGCACGCCCTCTTCTATCAAAACTTTGTGGTCATAAAACAAAGCTGGTTCGATTGCCAATTCTAATTCTTTATCATCAGCTTTGTCTACTTTGACAATGCCAATTGATGAGCCCAGATGCACAGGTTTTATAAATACCGGGAATTGCAATTCTGATTTTGCTTTTTCTAATATTTCAGATTTATCTGCTTCCCATTCTTCTTTTAGAAAAGAAAAGTATTTAGTAGTTGGAATTTTAGCTTGTTCATATAAAGCCTTCGTAATTGCTTTGTCCATTGTTGTCGCTGAAGCTGTCACATCACAACCAACATATGGCACGCCAATTATTTCAAACAAACCTTGCATGGTACCATCCTCGCCATATGATCCATGAAAAGCTGGGAAAGCTAAATCAATTTCTATATTCTTACCAAATGAGCTTTTAGGTTTAAAAACCATCTTATCCTGCACCTCACCTAGCTCTAAATAATATTGATTTTTTTTATTAGCCTCAGGTTTCTGAGTGGTAAAATCGTTAAGACTACCGAGATCATCCCCAATTAGCCAGGCTCGCTTTTTAGTTAGATAAATAGGCGTGACTTGATAACCCAATCCTCTGAGCCCACTAATAATAGTTTGCCCCGTGATTATAGAAACATCATGTTCCGGAGTACTACTTCCAAAAAATACACCTATATTTTTCATAGTTTTGCATTGCGCCATAGCCCAAAAGGGGCGATGGCGAATTATTTACCTACAAATATTGATCTCCCCAATCATTTTGAAATAATATCACATCACCTGATCGCAAAATTCTGCCTAAAGCCGCATGGGCTTCTTCTGTCGTCTTGAACCAAGTTATGTTTTTCTCACTAAACCCATTTCTTCTCAAACCTTTGGCAATCTCTGGTGTAGAACTGTTGTTGATGAGAATCACTAAATTAGCGGCTTCGGCCAATTGCTCGCCAATTCTCTCATGAATTTCTGGCGATTTTCCCCCCATTTCTACCAAGCCCGGTGTAATATATATTCTACGCTTATCCTTGAATTTGCGCAAAAGTTTGATCGCTTCCCGCACGCCAGCCGGATTTCCGTTATAGCTATCATCTATTACCAAAATTCCACTGGGATTAATAATTGGTTCTAAGCGATGTTTGATCGGAGCTAGTTTCATCACCCCGCGCTCAATCTGCTCAAGTTCTAGTCCCAAATTTCTAGCCACAATCATGGCTGACATTATAGTCCCTAGAATATACTCACCTAGAATTCTTGCCTCAAAGCTGCCAACCAATTTTTCACCTCGTTTAATCTCAAAATTATTTAGCAATTTAGACTCACTGAAATTATAATCACTAATTTTGTATTCTGATAACTCGCTACCCTGATAGCTATAAAATTCTGGCTTTTTAGTTTCGCAATATTTTTCATAATTATTCCTGACTAATTCATCATCAGCATTCAAGACTAATAGACCATTTTCTTTCATACCGCCTGAAATCTCGAAAATAGTTTTGATGCTAGTTTCTATACTACCCAACCGCTCCAAATGGCTTTCGTTAATCCCTGTAATAATCCCAATATCTGGCTTGGCAATATCACACAATTCTAAAATATCTCCTTCATAATGCTCCCCCATTTCCATTATCAAAACATCTGTTTTCTCAGAAATATTTCCCTGAATAAACGCAGCTATTCCTAAGGGCGTATTCACACTATCTGGAGTAGCAGCGACTTCGAACTTTTCTGCCAAAATCACAGCCAAGACATTTTTCATACTTGTCTTGCCATAGCTGCCAGCAATCCCAATTATTTTGAGTGTTCTGAAATCAGAAAGCTTCTGCCGAGCAGCTTTCACAGTTTTTTTTCTAATATAGCTCTCTAAGGGATAAATTATGACAAGGGCTACTGGAAACAAAATAAAATATTCTAAGCTCAAAATTATGAAAATTATAATACTGACTAAGTAGACATCAAGTGGATTTTTTGTGAACCAATAAAATATTAGACCAACCAGAAAAGACAAACCAATATGCAAAACCAGCGACACGCCAAATAGCAGCTTAGCCTTCTCTGTCCAATCTAATTGCTTTCTAAATTTACCTTTTGGCAGCAAGCCTTTTTTAGAAAGCAATTTGAAATATCTAGACAGCTCATAGCCTTCTAGCTGTAATAAATACAATTGATATTTTATTGTCTGCCAAGGATTAAGCATTTATACAAATTCTAATATTTTTTCAGAAAATTTTTGTGGTTGATCGATGAAACTATAATGTCCGGCTTCAGGCAAAATTACTAGCTCAGAATTTCTTATATTCGCTTTTAGTTTGTGAGCGAATTCAGGTGGTGTCTCTTCGTCTTTCTCGCCCCAAATGAGTAGTGTGGAAACTTCTATTTTAGGTAAATACTGTGACAAATCTTCATTAATAATATTTACAAAAGTTTTCTGCAATTCTGGAGTAGCCACATAATCCTCAGCACCAATTTTCTGGTAAATGTTTTTCTTTAGAGGCTGCATGAACTTTGGCTTGAAAAACGGCTTACTAATTTTGGCCATTAGGCCTATGGTCTTTTTCTTGGGTGAATCTACAACAAATCCAGCGCTATCTACCAGTATTAATTTCTGAGCAAAAGCCTGATCAGTTCCAGCTATTTTAATGCTTACACGTCCTCCAAAAGAATGACCGATTAGAATTGGGTCCGCTATTTCTAATTTCTGCACAAATTGCCTAACTATTTCGCAATAATCACTTAGATTATAGGCCTCACTCGGGACAGGCGAAGCCCCAAAACCAGGAAAGTCTAAATAATAAATATCTAGATTTTTATTCTGCTGACGTATAAGCTTTGTACTTTGCTCCCATAAATTACCTTGCGCTCCCCAACCATGCAAAAAAACTAGCGATTTCTTCTCGCCCGCCGCCTCAGCTAAACAGCTCTGATAAGCTACTAAAGTATTATTTAAAACTATTTGTTTCATCGTTTAATGATAGCATAAGGCTATATTTGGGCAAAATAAAACGGCCGGGTCAATTTCCTCAAAAGAGAAAAAAATCACCGGCCGTTACAGTTCAATTATATGAGATTAGAGAGATTGGAGAAATTTGAGCTTATGCTGTTTTTTAATTTAGTCCGTACCAATTATCTACGACCGTAATCCCGACCCCATTTCGCAAATTTTTATTGAAAGCAAAAAAACTAGGAAAAGTTCGTTGTTTGCCCGATGGCTCAAAAGATAATATATGCGGACCATTCTGCCCAAACGGCGCTGTCAATATTTCGTCTACACCATCATTATCTATGTCTCCTGGTACATTTATAAAATCGCCCTTAACATGCTTTTCATAAACCCACCAGAAATTTTTCTGCGCACCAAACTTATCATAGACAACTACATGCGAAGTCCCATTATTTGGTGTAACATAAATTCTGTCACCTATCCCAGACGGTGTCACACCATTAGTAACTCCCGACCCATAAGCAGCAAAGTTATTTTTGAGAGTTCCTCCTACAGTGAAAATATATACATTGGGCGCTGACGGCTCTTGATATGGCCCAACTAGAATTTCATCAGCTTTGTCATCATACTGAAACGTACCCAGATTACAGCCAACATCACCAATCGAAGCTTTGAACTCACCTATTTTTTCCCAATCATCTATTCCTCTAGCGTCTTTGTATACACGAACAACCGGTGCCGCATTTCCAGTGCGACAAGCCGCCAAATCATCATCAAAGCCATCATTGTCAAAATCACCTACTGTAATGCTTAAACCTCGTCGTTCTGCTTCATCAAAAACAAACATCTGACCTTTAACAATTTGACTACCATCTTCTTTGATGCCTTCTATTTTTACTTGCGGGCCACCATTCGCCCTGGCAAAAATCGCCACCTGATCTTTCACTCCACTATTATTCGCATCAATTGCCACTACCCCGGCTCCCCCTAAATAGCCTGCGGGGAAAATATTTTTGATCTCGCTTCCTTGTTTGTTACCATGAGTGTCATATGGCTGAAGTTTTGTAGGCTCGCCTGGGCCAGAAGTCGCAAATATTTTGGGTGAAATATTTGGCCCGCTGTCTTCATCCTCATTTGAATTTGACCCAGAATCACAACTCGCCACCACATTTTTTTTGCCGTTTGCACAATATCCTTCTTTGTCCATCTCAACCGATTGAAGAGCTGCTCTTGCCTCCCCGCACTCAGAACTACTTGAACCATAGAGATCCGTACAAGCTTGATTCAAATAA
>CAYSJE010000010.1:0-11005 GCA_964431345.1 uncultured Candidatus Saccharibacteria bacterium | reverse complement strand
GTGTATTTTGCCCAAATAAGGCTACTGTAGGGATCTGCACAGCACTAGCCATGTGCATTGGCCCAGAATCATTACCAATAAACAACCTAGCATTTTTGATCACAGCCGCTGTTTCTTTAACAGAGGTTTTGCCCGCTAAGTTAAAAATATATGACTCGCGAATCTTTACCTTTCTTGCGTCTTCCTCTGTGCCAATTAAAACAGATTGTAAACGATATTGTCTAAACAGGTGTTCTGCAATTTCTGCAAATCTTTCTTCTGGCCACTCTTTTGGTTCCCATCCCGCGAACATATGAAGCACTACGTACTCGCTCAGAACTTTGTTTGATCGCAAAATTTCTTTGGCTTTTGAATTTTCGTCTTCAGAAATACTAATCTGCATTTTACTGTCAGTAAAATCAATCTGCTTAATAAACTTCATTATCCCAAGCTTTCTCTCTACCTCATGCTGGATTCCTTGGTAAGGTGCAATGTGAGTTAGCCAGAAACCACCACTACGAATATTTTGTGAAATGCGATAGGGGATATCTAATTTTTTTAGAATATAAATGGTTCGCAAATCAGCTCTCAGATCTATCCCTAAATCGTACTGCTGCTTGTAACCTCTTATTTTCTCAACTGCCAATTTAGATTTGCCCAAATCACTAATAGAATCTTTGGTATTAGCACTAAAACGGGGGATATCTATTTCTAGAAGTTCATCAATATCAGAATTCCCCCGCAAAATTTCCGCCCCAATTTTTCGAACGACTACTGTAATATGAGCCTTGGGAAAAGACTTCCTGAGATAGTGAAAAGCTGGAGTAGAAAGCAGGGCATCACCAAGCTCGTCTAACTGCAAAACTAATATTCTTTTTGGATTCAAGTCAGAGAGAGATTTTTTTGATAATTTTGACCAGCCCCAAATTAAATAACCAAAAAAGTTTACCAAGCCCGTGACTACTGCTGATTTTCTATTTTTGATTTTGTATTTAGGCATTGAGTTTTTTCTTGACTGCTTCATAAACTTTCATGACAGCAATGTTTTCAAAACTTTTCGCGGCTTTTTTGGGGTCTAGATGAGCCTTTGTTGTTGTGAAGGGATATTTCATGTGAGAATGGTAGTTTTCGTCATAAATAATCTGGGAATTTTCTGACCAAGGCCTGGTACGAGAAAGAATTGTCGGGCCAAAAATAGCTACTATTGGGACATTCTTAGCCGCAGCAATATGCATTAGCCCTGAATCATTGCTAATCATTAAATCACACTTGCCAATTAATGCTGCTGTTACTTTTAGTTTTTCTTTTACAACGTGAGTTTTTGTTTTCATCATTTTCTCTAATCGCCTGACTTCGTCTGCCTCAGCCGGTCCAGCAAAGATTATTACTCGGGCATCTAGATCCCTTTGAATTCTGTCAGCCAACCTAGCAAACTTACTCGTTGGCCAACGTTTGCCGGAAAATTTGTATTCACCACTAGATCCGATATGCATACCGACAACTTTTTTATCTATGCCAAAATGTTGTGCAAAATAATCATCTGCAAATTTCTGATCACTCTCTGGTACATGAAACAGTATTTTGTCGCTAACATTTATGATATCTACACCAAGTGGTTTCAATAAATTCATGTTTTGCTCAACATCATGAAGTTTTGGATCAGCGGGAATTTTTGTATTTTGCAAAAACTGCAAATTGCCAAGAAAGCAAGTAATATAACGATGTGTGATTCGTTTTTTGGCACCTATCATCCAGGCATAGAAATTAAAATACCACTTATTTGATGGAAAAGCAGTAATAGAGTAATCAAATTTCTGTTTACGCAATTTTCTCACAAAACCTAAGCGCTCTCCAAGTTTTGCTAAATTAAAAAGCGAGTCTTTCTGAAAATCAAAGACTTCTATTTTGTCCACCAAATCACTCCCTACTATTGGCTCAACAAAACCACGCGAAATGCCCAGCAGCGTAATTTCTGCTTCTGGAAATTTTTGGCGTATCGCTCTGAGAGTAGGGGTGAAGAGAATAGTACACCCAATCCCTGACGCTACAATTACCAATATTTTCGGTTTTCCGTCTAACATAAAATATAGCGGCTTAGTGTCGCTTACACTACATATAACGTTATTTTAGCTAAAATATGTCAAATTGGCAATAAAAAACCCCGAAGTGAGAAGTCTTGGGAATATGCTATTAGATGCTAAACTTTGCCGTGTTTTTTATAGATATCTACGACTTTCTTAACCAAATCTGTTGTCGAATATTCACCAATCATCTCAATATTTTGGAATTTTGCTCCCCAGCTTTCTACTAAATCTTTCTCTTCTTTCACTCTGTCTAAATCAAAAGTACCACCTTTTACATGAATATCTGGCTTAATTTTTTCTATGTAACCAAGGGGTTTATCACAATTAAAAACTACAACGTAATCTACAGGCTCTAAGGCAGAAATCATCAAAATTCTATCTTCTTCTTTATTAATTGGCCGGATATCACCTTTGTATCTAGTAATAGAATCATCATTGTTAATTAAAACAATTAGAACATCACCAAGCTTTTTTGCTTGCTCTAAATAGAGTGCATGGCCAGGATGCAAGATATCAAAGCTGCCATTGGTAGTTACAACTTTTTTGCCTTGTTTTTTTAGATCAGCAGCAATCGCTACTATTTCCTCAATTGTCTTATGTCTGTCTTTTATCATTCGTTTAACCACCATTTAATTCCATCCAGCAAATCACGAGCTATGTAATCAGGGCTAGTAGGGTAACGATCCTTTTCTTCCTTGCCGGCATAGCCTGTCTGCACAAGAATTCCTTTGCAGCCAGCGTTTTCGGCCATTTTCACTTCAGCTGTTTTATCACCAATTACACAGCTATTTGATAGATCTATTTCTACACCACGCTGTCTGAAAAAACCTTGAGCTTGTTTAATCATGCCAATTTTTGGCTTCCTACATTCACAATTTTCGTTGTATGGAGGAAGAGCTTGATCTTTTTCTAGCTCTGGCAAATGAGGGCAAAAAAATATGCCATCAATTTCTATTTGCCGTCTCTGTAAATCAGTCCGCATCTGATCCATTAAACGTTGATAATCACTTTCGTCATATTTACCCCTGCCAATACCTGATTGACCAGTAGTAATTATTGTCAAAACTTCTGGATCATCACTCAATAATTTCAGCGCTTCAACTGAATTCGGATAGTATTCAAAATCTTCCCATTTATGCAAATATTCTTTTTCTTTATTGATCACCCCATCTCGATCAAGAAAAGCAGCTTTTTTAGTTTCCATTTTTGATAGCCCTTTTAAGTTCTTCGATTGTTAGAGAAGCTGTACCAACTTTGCCAACAACCACACCTGCCGCATGATTAGCTATATCTGCTGCTTCGACTAAACTGGCGCCTGCAGCAAGCGAGAGAGCAAGAGCAGCGACAACTGTGTCGCCAGCACCACTTACATCAAAAACTTCCTGAGCCTTGGTTTTTATATTCACAGGCTTTTTGCCCTTTTCAAATATCGACATACCATCTTCACTGCGAGTCAAAAGAAGATTACAATCTAGTTCTCGAACAATTGATTTACCAGCAAGCATAACATCTTCCTCGCCAGAAATCTCGAGAGCTTCTTTTCTGTTTGGAGTTAAAACCGTTGCGCCTTCGTAGAAATCTTTGTGCTTTGGTTTTGGATCAACGACAACAGGGATCTTCTTTGTTTTGGCAAGTGTAATTAATTCCTTAGTAACCTCATATGTAAGTACGCCCTTGGCATAGTCAGATAATACTAAAACATCAGCCTTATTCAGCAAAGCTTTTGCCTTCTGCAGAATTTGCTTCGCTATTTTCTTACTACCCTGACCTGTTTCTTCATAATCAATTCTTGTAACTTGATGTTGCGGCAAGGCCATTACACGTATTTTTCTGGTTGTCGGCCTATCCTTATCAACCACTAAATAATTAGGACTAAGCTTATAAGATCGTAAGGTTTTGACAAGAAGCAGGGCATTATCATCTTTGCCTTGCAAACCAACAAGAGAAACCTGTCCACTGAGAGATTTTAGGTTGTTAGCGGTATTCCCAGCTCCACCAGGCACCATTGTTTCTTTCTGTACATGCACAACTGGCACAGGCGCCTCAGGGGAAATTCTATCCACCTTGCCCCAAATATAACCATCCAAAATAACGTCGCCAACAACGACAACTCGCTGTTTAGAAAACTTGTTTATTATTTTGTTAGCTTTAGAATAATTCATCTATTTAGCTAGTTCTTTTTCAGCTAATTCACAAATAGTATGCAAAATTACTTCGTGACATTCTTGAATACGAGGGGTGTCTTTTGACGGAGATTTGATCGCCAAATCTACCATTTTAACCACATCCACACTTTTATCACTAAGTAGGCCGATTATTTTCATTTTTTTCTTGCGTGCCTCATCTAAAGCATAAGCTATGTTAGCAGAATGACCATCAGGTTTTAGCTCTACATCGCTTGTAGTAATTCCTATGGCAATATCTCCCTCTTGCCCAAATGCCTTAATCCATTTTTGGAAAGTAAGGTGATAACCATCATCATTGGCGATTGCTGTTAGCACAGATGTATCAGTATGAGGAGCCATTGCCGGCAGAGGATCACGTTCAAGTTTAAATTTGTTTACAAATTCGCCAGTAAAATGCTGGGCATCAGCGGCACTGCCGCCATTACCAAAAATCATTATTTTCTTGCCATTTTTTATTGCTTTAACAATCATTTGAGTCGCTTCAGCAACTTCTGCAGAAATAACTTCTGCGGCTTTCTTTTTTACCTCAGCACTTTCCAAAAATATTTTCTTTACTTCATCTTGCATTTGGTTTTATTTAATTTATATTTTCTAATTAGGAAAAATACAATGGCAGCTAGAGCTATAAATGGCGCTACATAGAGCGGGTCTTCTGGCCAAAATAAACCCCAGGCACTACCTTCCATGGAAAACGGGAATATCCAGGGGTAGGAAAATTTACTGAAATGAATTTGCAATGCATCAAGAGCTAGATGTGTAGCAACTCCGAGAAGCATCCAGAGGCAGGCTATACGACGAATTTTAGCAGAAAAAAGGAATGACAACAATAGCACTACTAACAACGCGATAAACGGGCTATGCATTACATAGAAAAACCAGTAAGCCTCATAGTTAGATTCGAACAGTAAGAAAAATAGGCGAGTGACGTCTGTTAAAATTGCCCCAAACAACAAAAAGAAAACCCAACGATATTTTCTATCGGCAAAAAATGACGCAAAGGCAATATGTGTTACGAGGTCTGGCATGGAAACTTTATTTTACTGTGTAGGGAATAGGCATGCCTATTCCCTACAAAAATTATCTTTCCTCAAAAATAAATCGCTTAATATTAAATCTATACTTCTTGAATAGTAAATAAATAACTAAGACAACAGCACTGAGAGAAAAGAAATATTTGAACTGGCGCAGGGGATGAACGTGATAATTCTCGACACTTAATTCGTTAATACTAGAAATTTTACCTTCGACGCTAATACTTTGATTCGGTTTCAGATCAGAAGTTCCTGGAAAAATAGCTCTGAATTCATATTCATTATTTGTAAGTAAAGCGATGTTTTTATCTACTGAAAGAATTGTTGCATACTGGACGATTAAATCATTTCCAATATTATTTTCGTCAGCAATAAGAACTCGATAATCAGGGTCAACTTGTGGCCCCAGCCAAGCCGCATAAAAACAGCCTGCGAGAATCGCTGCTGCTAATATGACTACTTTTGTAAATCTATATTTATCCGAGAAAAACATTATTTTTTACTAAGCGTGTCTTTCTTTACCCAGTACAGTGTTTCTTCGATTATTTTGCGGTTCCAGCCAACAGCACTGGCAATAAGCCCCATAATACCAATTTGGAAACCAATCAACATTAATATTGCTCCGAGAATAATTGACTGTAAGTGACCTGAGCCATCTCCGGAAAAATAGAAATACAAAAATCTAATTCCCAAAGCTAGACCTATTAAGAAAATTACCACCCCAATAGTCAAGAATACTTTAAGAGGTTTGTACAAAAGCATTGTGCGAAAAATAACTGTAAGTGATTTTTTGATGTGGCTAGATACACTTTTGATCAAGCGAGATGGGCGCTCAACCGGTCGAGCTTTAATAGGAACTTCGACAATTCTGAGTTTCAAATCAGCTAATTGAAAAAAAGTTTCGTGAGTATATGTATGATGAGATAAAATGTTTATTCTGAGTGCTGCCTCGCGAGTATAGGCTCTGAATCCAGTAGAGACATCTAGCTTAGGCAGCCCAGCAAGTTTGCAGACAAAATAGCTACCAGCCATATTGCCATATTTATTTGCGAAAGGCATTTTCTCTAGCTTATCAATTATACGACTACCAATCACTATATCAGCCATTCCGTCTTGAAGTGGCTTAATCAAATCACCAATTCTTGATTGGTTATAGTGATTATCACCATCGGTATTCACGATAATATCTGCGCCATGTTCTAGGGCGAATTCGATACCTTCTTTGAAAGTTTGGGCTAGGCCTCTATTGATTTTGCGAGGTATCACGTGATCAGCTCCAGCTTCACGGGCGATTTCTACAGTCTTGTCTTTTGATCCATCAGAAATAACCAAAACCTCCACAGTATCTATACCTGGGATTTGGCGAGGAATCTCTTTGATTACATCAGCGAGATTTTCTTCCTCATTATATGACGGGATTTGGACTATTAGCTTCATAATAAATAAAAACGCTTTTAGCGGTTATTGATTACAAGATACAACAAATATTGCTTTTTGGCAAATGGAAACTCGGTCGCACAAACATGTGAAACCGAGTATTTTTTCTTCTAACAGAATCAGACGAATCGTGGAAACTTGGTAAACTGAGGATAGCTTAATCCGTTGGAATTAAAGTACAGTAATCCTCTACAGACAAAAAATACAGCCTTCTGTTGTTCAAGATACTGCCGACCAATGGTCTCAACATTCGTTATCACGATATCTGCTTTCCATTCCTCGTCAACTTCCACTCCCAGATCCCCACCAAGTGTATGAAGCACTTCCGGGGAAATCTCACCGTCAGCATGAATGAAGTAGCTTGGAAAATTTGCATCCACCTGTCTACCTTTGACATAAGCAGTCTGCACAAATTCTTCGAACTCTCTGAAGTCCCTTGCAGACAAGGATCTGTTAATGCAAAATAAGTAGGTCCCTTCATTGTACCTCTTGCAAAAGGATAGTTTTTTACCATCCTGATCCAAAAGAATAACAACACCAACTCGTTTAATAAGCAGCATTACCATCCCCTCGTCATCTGTTATGCAAAAGTCAGAGCCTTCAACGATCTCTGACTTTTTTATGTCAAGAAGGACACTTTTCAATATCTGGGTTACCCCTTTTACGAATTCACCCGACTCCCTTACAGCTAGGAAATATTTCACCTCTTCACCTCCTTGTAATAGGTTAAAACATTGTCAAATTTCTCCTAAATTTTGCCTAGTCTAGCCTAATATATGCTATTTAGCGAAAAATGTCAACTGAAACTGAGCTAAATATAATAGATTAAGATGATAGATTAAGCTTTTTTCTGGAAAAGTTTTCTAAACTGCTTAAGCTCGCTGAATTTCAGGAGACCGAAAAGTGAGAGTAGTCCTATATAGCCAGCTAGTAAGACAAATTTGATCAGAGTAGAATAGAGTATATTCTCGTGACTTGTAAACATACTTAAAACAAAGATTCCTGCCGCAATTCCAAAGACAGCAAAAATTCTGGGCCAATCGTATTTTATAGGATAGAAATGATTGGCCATTATATAAGTGAAAATAATTACGGCCAAGAAGCAAATCACAGTCGTGAAGGCCGCACCCATCATGCCAAATTGCGGAACGATGAAATAATTCAAAATTATATTAGCTATCGCTGGCAAGACTACTAAGAGGGGATAGTATTTAGTTTTTTCTTTGATATGAATTCCTGGCGCTAAGACAAAATGCATGCCGTAGAAAACATAAGAAATCGCAACTAGCATAACAACTTTATAAGCATCCCAATAAGCTGGACTAGCAATTAGTCGCAAAATTTCTGGAGCTAACACACCCAAAACTAAAGCTAAAAAAGTCCCGCCTAAAGTAAAATAAACTAAGACTTTTGAAAATATTTTTGGAGCATCATTTCTTTTTGAGACATCAAAATAGAGTGTCGGCCAAGCCAGCTGAAATGGAGCAACAATCATAATGTTGACAATCATGCCAATTTTATAACCAAGCGAATAAATACCGACCTCTTCTGAGCTACGAAAAATTTCTATAAAATATCTGTCAGACAAATCCATCACCCACATCGCGATTGAAGCCGGGATAATCGGTAGACCAAAAAGCCAAAGTTTTTTGAGAAAGAATTTAGAAAATTTGAATTTGGCAGCCTTTTTGACATCAGGGATTAGAGATACCGCGACAATTGCAAATGTAATCAAATTCGCTAACAAAATTCCCTTGATATCTAGATTCAGCCAAATTATGAAATAGAAATTGAGACCGAGTACAGCAAAGAAGCGAAGCAAAAACAGAGCCGTGTATTTTTTTGATCTTTCTTGGACTCTAAGCAGGGCAAATGACAGATTCATGAACATACTGAAAAACAGAGTAATGATCAAGATCTGGAACAAATCTGTCCATTCAGCACTGCCAAGTAAAAAAGTACTTAGTTGACTAGAGAATAGAAGCAAAATTGCCAGAATCGCATAAGCCACTGGCATTACAAACATGAACATCGTACCAACGAGTCTTTTTCTCTCATCCTCGTTATGAGCATCTCGGAAATACGTTTTCATTAACGCTGAGCCAAATCCGAAAGTGACTAGCATCAATAGTATTGATCCAAAAGTGTTGATGATTTCTAAACGTCCGTAGTTGGCTGGAACGATGTAGTGCGTATATAGCGGAATCAATAAAAAAGCCACCGCGCTTTGGGCCACAGTGCCGATAGCATAAATTGCTGAGTGTTTGAATAGTCTTCTGAATTGCGAGAACATAGCTTAATTCTACACAATTATGCCTTGAAAACCAAGCAAAATGCTGGTATCCTTAATTATATGAAAAAAACATTATTAGTCACGAATCAGTTTCCACCTGATATTGGTGGAACGCAAAACCTTCTTTATAACGTTACAAAAAGACTTGATCCAGAAAAACTGATCGTTCTGGCTGACAAAGGAGAGAAAAATGTTTTGCACCCCAAAGAAACTTCTCTAAAAGAAATAAAGGCGTTTGATGAAAGACAAAAATTCAAAATCATCAGAAGTAGTTTTTTTTATACCTCTAAATTTGTCTGGCCACGCTGGATGCCGGTGCTCAAGAAACTGCGAGAAATTGTCCCGGCACTAAATATTGAAAACATTGTCGCTGGACAAGTTCTGCCAATGGGGGCGGCAGCTCGCATCGTCGCCCAAACTTACCAAATTCCGTATTCTGTTTATACTTATGGTATGGACATTGAAATTCCTCTGCAGCATTGGCGTCGAAAAAAGACACTCAAAAGCACTCTCAAAGATACTGAGCATATTTTTACGATTAGTGAAGATACAAAACGTAGAGTTCTCCGAGCTGGTGGCACAGAAGACCAAATTGTAAAAATAAATCCAGGCCTAGATGTCTCTGAGTTCATTCCAAACAAGGATTTGTTATCTAGGAAAACCGAAGAGCTTATTGATCGATACAAATTACAAGGCAAGAAAGTAATAGTCACTGTTGGCCGTACTGTTGCTCGCAAGGGACAAGACACTGTCCTCAAAAGCCTGCCAAAAATTATTGAACAAATACCCGAAGCCCATTATGTCATCGCCGGTGGCGGAGAATATCTTGATGAGCTGAAAAGTATTTCTGCAAAACTAAATTTAGAGAAACACGTAACTTTTACTGGTAGATTTCCTGATGATGAAAAAGCTGCTTTATATAATCTAGCTGATGTGGTTGTTATGATTTCTAGAGTTGAGAAAAGTACTGACATAGAGGGTTTTGGCATAGTTTACTTAGAAGCAAATGCTCTGGGAAAACCAGTTGTCGCTGGGAGGAGTGGAGGTGTTGAAGACGCTGTTATTGATCACAAAACGGGCTTACTAGTCGATGACCCAACAGATACCGATGAAGTTAGTAAGCAAATTGTGAGATTGTTAAGAGATGAAGACTTGGCCAATAGGCTAGGTGAGCAGGGCAGGGAAAGAGTTGGGAGAGATTTCGATTGGAATGAATTAGTAAGTGAATTAGAAAGCTATCTATGAGCAAGTATGACTTGGTAATATTTAATATGAGCGACTGGAAGAATTGGCAAAAATTTGTGAGCAAATCTCACCAGCCTTTGTTTTTCCAGCAAACTGGATTAGTAAACAGAAATTATCATGTTCTAAATCAACTTAGAAAAAGAAAGGAAGTTAATAGAATTTTAGCCGTAGACTTGATCCCATTTACAACTAAGCGCTCTATTAGGGTTGCCAAAGAAAGTATTCTAGGTAAAATCCCAGGGAAGAATATTTCTAGCAAATACAATCTATGTAGACTGAAGGCCAAGCTGACTCAAGTCGATGAAAAAATGCAAGTCTATTCTACTTCTAGAAATCTACTAAAGCCTGGAAATTCTAGAAAAATTTGGGAAGAAATTTCTGATATTTCAAGTGACTTCGAAAACAAATTACTCTGGTCTTATTTCCCAATGTACCCGATGCCTTATGAGAAATTTTCTGGGAAAAAGATTTTCGATGCGGTGGATGATTGGCGCGAGCATCCATATTGCAAAGACTGGGGTGATTATTTGAATAAAAGCTACCAAACCATTGATAAGAATTCTGATGCAATTTTTACAGTTTCAGAAGCTGTGCAGAAAATATTCACCACAAATAACAATGTGAATTGGATTCCTAACGGCATAGACTATGATCATTATCAGAAAATAGGGAATGGGCTTAATAACAAACTAGATAACATAAAAAAGCCCGTAATAGGTTATCTAGGTATTATAGAAAGTAGGCTGGATT
>CAYSJE010000009.1:0-11188 GCA_964431345.1 uncultured Candidatus Saccharibacteria bacterium | reverse complement strand
TTGCTTTGTGAAGATCTACGTCCAAAGTCCTCCCAGGCGGGAGGACTTTACAGGCGGGAGGACTTTACGGTGAGGGGTATTTTTGCTAGGATTGCGCTATGTGGAGGGATTTTAAATACACAAATAAGCCGCCAAGGCTTTATGTTGATAGTTCAGAATACTTTTTGACTTTCTACACTTTCAAACGTGAAATTGAATTAGGTAACAAAGAACGTGATATTATTTGGGAAAGCCTAATATTTCAGGAAAAAAGTTTAGATTTGGAACTAGTAAATTTTGTTATTCTGGCTGATCATGTGCATGTGTTAATAAGAATTGAAAATGCAAGAGATGTTTCTATTTTTTTAGATAGAGTTAAATCCTATACCTCAAGAAAAATTGGGAACTTGCAAATAGCGAGTACTCCAATTTGGCAAAGAGGAACCTATGACCGGGTAGTGAGAAATGATGAAGAGCTAGAAGCCTATTTTGATTATATTGTATTCAATCCAATAAAGCATGGTTTAGTGACGGATTCTGTTGAGTGGCCATACTTATATAAAGCACTGTAAAGTCCCCGCGCCTGCGGGGACTTTGCTTTGTGAAGATCTACGTCCAAAGTCCTCCCAGGCGGGAGGACTTTACAGGCATGGGGACCTTACGAGCGTGGTGAGTTTGCCGGTGGATGTTTTTTTGACAAAACTCTCTAATTTTGCTAATATACATTTGTTCGGGCAATGCAAGGCGTTGAAGAAACGTAGGCAAAGATTGTTTGAATCTCGGCAAGACTGTCCAGCAGCTTCGGCTGTACAAACAGTTTCGCCGCATCAAATCTCTTTTAATGCGGGACTGAGCTCGGCTTGCCCGGGCTAAAGAACATCCTATAACAGGGTGTTTTTTAGTGGGGATTGAATTTATTTGCTGGGTTTGTTATAATTTCCCTACTAAATCTTAAATTCTAAATATATGCCGAAGGCACTATTGATTGTCTCTCAGGACAAGTACAAAGACAAAGAGTATCTAGATACAAAAGCTGCTCTTGAAGAAAGTGACATCGAAGTTCGCACAGCTTCAAAAACAAAAGACAAAGCTCAGGGAACCGATGGTGGAGAAGTTGATCCAGATTTTGCGCTGAGCGATGTGAAGCTTGGTGAGTTTGATGGAATTATATTTATAGGTGGAGACGGTTCAAAGCAATACTTCACTGATAATGAAGCTTTGGATCTAGCAAAACAAGCAAACAAAGATGGGAAAGTAATTGGTGCGATTTGCATTGCTCCAAATATTTTGGCTCAAGCAGGATTGCTAAAAAAGATTCGAGCGACTTCATCCTCATTTGTTAAAAGTGATCTAGAAAAAGCTGGCGCTGATTTCACTGGTGAGCCAGTAGAATCACAAGGCCGAATTTTTACAGCCAATGGACCAGATGCAGCAGAAGAATTTGGCGATAAATTGGCTATGACTCTAATGTCAGAATCAATTGGCGAGTGAAGATAGACAAATATTTTCAGTAGGCGAAATAAACGCTCAGGCGCGAGAAGTGCTTGAGCGTTTTCGGGTGTGGATAAAAGGTGAGGTTTCTGAGTTCAAACAATCACCAGGCTGGGCTTTTAGCTATCTGACTTTGAAGGATGATGAAGCACAAATACAAGGGATAATTAGTAGATGGGATTTAGAGAAAATAGATTTTGAGATTCAGAATGGCAAGGAAGTACTTGTCTTTGGCAAATTAAGCATTTATGAAGCAAGGGGAAGTTACCAGATCAAGATAGAAAAAATAGAACCGCTAGGCAAGGGGACACTGCAAGAACAATTAGAAAAACTGAAGAAAAAATTGCAAGCCGAAGGTTTATTTGCCGAAGAGTTGAAGAAGCCGCTACCGAAATTTCCTAGCAAAATTGGCGTTATATCTTCAGCCGACGGGGCAGCCTGGAAAGATTTCAAAAAGGTGCTAGAGCATAGATTTGCCGGAGTTGAATTGCAGCTTAGCGATGTTTTGGTTCAGGGAGATAAATCTCCTAAGCAAATTATAGATGCATTAGAAAAATTTAATCAAGAAAACGAAGTTGAGTTAGTTGTTATAACTAGGGGTGGTGGTTCACTAGAAGATTTATGGGGATTTAATGATGAGGGTGTAGCACGGGCAATCGTGGCAGCTGAAATCCCAGTTGTTTCAGCTGTTGGTCATGAGAAAGATGTAAGTATTGCTGATTTAGTAGCTGATCACAGATCATCGACTCCTTCTAACGCTGCGGAAGAAATTGTCCCTGACAAACAAGAATTGCAACGTTGGCTTGATGAATTGGCCATGCGAATTAAACAGACAAAAGAAAGTTGGCAGGAATTACCAGCCGAGGTTGATAATATCCTAGCAGAAGCCAGGAATAAATTTGTGAGATTAATAGAAGAGAAATCAAATTCAGTAGAATTATTATATAACAAAATTGAAGCGTTAAGCCCAGAGCAGGTGTTAGGACGGGGCTATAGTGTAGTTACTCACAAAGGTAAAATCTTGAGAGATGCTGATAAGGCGAAGATTAACGAAGCTATCAAAATTCAATTGGCCAAAGGTGGATTATTTGCTACGGTAAAAAGTAAGAGCAAAAAATAATATGACAAAAAAAGAACCCTCCTTCAAAGAGGCATTTACAAAACTAGAAGAAATTTCTGTCCAATTATCTGAAGCTGATTTGGATATTGAGTCTGGGATGAAATTAGTGAAAGAAGCGGAGAAATTGCACACACTTCTGAAGAAAAAATTGCAAGCCGCTAAATTAGTGGTGAAGAAGAAATGACAAAAATTTTAGGTAAAATAATAGTATTTGTGTTAGTTACTCTGGTAATAATCGGAGTGGCTTTTGCGATAGATAATTTTCTGATAGACAAAGGTGAGGATTTGATAATTCCTGATGTTGGGATTAAGGGTGTTGTGATAAGTCCTACTTTTGTGACTGAAGGGGCCAAGCCGATGCTATTTGTTTTTGTAAAAAAAGAAGCGAGTGAAGTAAAAGCCGAAGTGGCCAAGCGAGTTGCGCCTACGAAAGGCGGGGATGTATTAGGGAGCTATGAACTAAAAGAAGTTGGACTAATTGCAGAAAACAAAGTTGATGAAGAAAGTGAGAGCGAGGAAGAGTTATACATTTGGGGAGCAATATTAGATGTGCCAAAAGAAGATGGACAATACTTAGTAACTGTTGAGGCAAAAGATCAGCCAGGCGTGGGAACAAAATTCAAAATGTTTAACTATATAATGTCTCGTCAAAGCGAAGCTCAGCTAGAAAAAATCCCTGGGAAAACCCCAGGGCAAAGCGCGTTTAATAATTTCTTATTGCTTCTAGAATCAGATGAAGACGGTATATTAGAAGAAGCCTATGATATGTTAGCTTACGATACTTCGTGGGATGATTTTGTCACAGAATTTGACGATGTTAGCGAAACCGAAGTGCTAGAATACGAATTACTAGATTTATCTCTAGAAAATCAAACAGAAAAAGACAGAATTAAATATAGAATTGTTCAAGATGGGGAAGAGAGAACCGTTGAGGCTGAACTAGAGTTTGAGCTGAACCGCGAAGATCCGACAGATAAATGGAAAATTATTGAGATGAAATAGTCTTGAGCACTGGTTTAATATTTTGTGCGCAATTCGCTGGGAGATTATTAGTATCATGCCATTGGCATCCAATTATATCTGAGCCTAGTTTAAATTTCTCACTTTTTAGTTTGGCCAAATAATGGAGCAGGGTAATGTGTTTATCTGCTTTTTTTATTTCCAGTTTAATCGGTTTGCCAATTATTTCTACTTCAACTCCAATTTCTTCTTTCACTTCTCTGTGCAAAGCTTCTTCATGACTTTCTTTTTTTTGTATAGTTCCGCCTGGAAATTTCCAAAAAGAATCATCTTTATCCCTAATTAACAAGACTTTATTGTCTTTGATAATTACTGGCCCAGCGACTGTAATCTTTTTAATCATATCAATCATAGTTCAAACGTTTTATCATATAAGTTCCTTGTAATCGATAACCTAGCTTTCTGTAATAGCCTCTCACACCAATCCCACTTATCACCGCCATTTTGTTGTAGCCTGCTTGCCTAGCTATTTTTTCTGCTTCAGTCATTAGCTTGCGTCCCAAACCGAGATGCTGAGAGGCTTTTCTTTTTTTGGCGCCAACAGGCACGACTTTTCCATAAGTGTGAACCTCTCTAATTAGCGCTGCATCTTTCAATTCTGGAATAAAAGTTTGATCCGGGAGTCTTAATCTCAGAAAGGCAAACAATTTTTGTCCATGTAGGGGCGGGCCCATGTGCCCGCCCAGTTTTCCCTTGGTGCTATCAAAACTTAAAAAATATTCTAAGCTATCTGATGCTTTGTATTTTTGTTTAACTAGTTTTATATCAGATAGTTTTGCAGGCTCTTCTTTGGCTTCGCGGCAGCGGATACACAGACACTTCACCTTTTTTTGCTGCAAAATTTGGCGCATGTTAGTCATCTTGCTGCCAGCAGCGATCTCGTGTGCTGGGATATCTCTGATTAATCTCACAATTCTGACATAAGGCGGAATTTCTGCCTTTATTTTAGTGATTAGGTTTAGTAAGCGTTTTTCTGTTGGGGCTTTATATTTTTTCTGCTGCCAGAGTTTATATAATTTTGAATTTCTTGTGACTACACATGGATAAATTTTGAGCATATCTGGCTGGAAGTCTGGGTTAGAAAACAATTCTTTGAACATCGCTAAATCTTGCCTGTCATCAGAACCGTACAATCCCGGCATCATGTGATAATTTATCTTGAAGCCTGAATTTTTTAAAAGTTTTGTAGCTTCAATTGTTTGTTTAATAGTGTGCTGGCGGTTGTTTTTGTCTAAAACTTTGTTGCTAGTATGTTGCACGCCTAATTCTATTCTAGTGACGCCTAATTCTCTGAGGCGTTTTATTTCTGTTTCATCAATAGTATCAGGTCTGTTTTCTACTGACATGCCGATACAACGATTTTTTGCTTTTTCATTGGCTTTCTGGGATTTTCCGAGTGTGCTATAATTCCTACCGTTGAAGCCATCAAAACAACGTTTGATAAACCAGTTTTGATAAATTTTTGGGTAGCCAGAAAAAGTTGCCCCAATAATTATCAACTCGCACTTAGAAGTATCGTGCCCTGTTTTCTGAAGCGAGGCAATTCTGGCTGTCACTTGTTTGTAAGGATCAAAATCACATAACAGCGCTCGCATTACCGCAGGCTCGTTTGGTGAATAGCTTTTTGGGACAGTTGAGTCAGTAGGGCAAAACAAACAATCGCCAGGGCAAGGATGTGGTTTCATCAGGACAGAAACGATTGCCACGCCAGAGAGTGTTCTTACAGCTCGTGTGCACAGAAATCTTTCTAGTATTTCGCTAGCTTTAATCTTTTTCTGTGAAACTAGCGTACGATAAGTATGCAAAAGCTCTATATTGGTAGGACAGGGTTTTTGAATTTCTTTTGACCAGTCACGTTTAATCTGCTCGACTTTCTTTCGAGTTAACTTTGCTTCGCGATTCAAATTTCTAATTAGATTTATTTTGTCCATATTATGGAAGAAAGATTTGCTCAATATTTGTTAAGAAAAACTACTGAGGATTATGATCATATTGCCTCAGATTTTTCGGCCACTCGGGCATTTCCTTGGGCAGAGATGAAAGATTTGGTTGATGACTATGTTCACAATGGCGAGCGAGTGTTAGATGCCGGCTGCGGAAATGGACGTCTGTATGAATTATTGAAAGATAAGCATATTACCTATGAAGGGATCGATAGTAGTGAGAAGTTGATTGAAATAGCGATAGAGAAATACGGAGATTATTTCAAGGCAATGAACTTAGTTGATCTTTCTGGTCTTCCAAGAAATGCATTTAGTGTCATATTCTGTATTGCAACTTTGCAGCACATTCCTAGTGATAGTTATCGTTTGCAAATTCTAAAAGAATTCAATCGTCTATTGCTGCCTGATAGTTATTTAGTTATGATTAATTGGAACATTGTTAATCAAGAAAAATTCAAACCTTATCTAAAAGATACTGCGAAACAAAAAGCTCTTGATCAAGGTGACATTTTACTTCCCTGGAAAGCGAGAAAACCAGAGATTATTTACAGGTATTATCATGGATTTTCCGAAGAAGAACTAGTAGATCTATTATTACAATCAGATTTCGACTGTGAAGAACAATATTACACAAAGCATGGGGAAAAAGTTTCTGCTCAGGAAGGATATAATATAGTTACTATAGCTCGTAAAAAATAATTAGACAAAACTATGAAAAATAATCAAAAAAAACTGTCTTCCAATTTAGCACCAGAACCACGGAAGGTAGAGCATTCTCAGAAGTTAAATGCTCAAGCAAAAGATCCTAAGGGAACAATGGTCTGCGGAAAATGCTCGGCTGTCTTTGCCGACAAGCACTGGCAGTGGAATCCGAAAATTTTGGCTCAATATGGTGATGATAAAGAAAGGCAAACAACTTGCCCAGCCTGCCAGAAGCTTAACAAAGAAGATGCGGAAGGGATTGTGTATTTTAAAGGATTTGTATCAGAAAGTCAACGGGATGAAATGCTAAGGCAGATAAAGCATATTGGCGAAAGAGCAACCAAAAGAGACCCTTTAGATAGAATCTACAAATCCGATGTAGATGGTAAGCATGAGGTTGTAATCTATACAACAGAGAATCAGTTGGCAATTTCTATCGGGAAACAAGTCAAAAAAGCATTTCACGGAGAGTTAAAAATAAAAAATTCCAAAGAAGGAGATATTACCAGAGTTTATTGGCAAGGATGGATGGGGTAATTAGAAAACAATTCAGGCTTGGTCTAATTGCGGTAATTTTTGCCAGTGTTGGTTTTGTATTTGTGGGGTGTAATCAAAGTACAGATGAAATTATCGGTACTAATGTTGGGCCAGTTGAGACACCGACTTCTAAGCCGACTCCTCTCCAAATAAAATCTGTTGACCCGAGAGTCGGGGCAGAAAATGTGTTAGCTAATAGTTCGATCAGTGTTATTTTCACTGAGCCAGTAAAAAAAGATACTGTAGCCAATGACGATATTGATCTGCATTATATAAATCCAGAAATTTACGAGAATGATTCCAAAATAAATTTTACTTGGGAATTAGTAGACCAGAAACGTTTGAAGATAACTCCGCAAAATAATCTTTTACAAGGTGAGGCAGTTGAATTGGTACTGTCTTGTGATATTGATTCACTGGAGGATCAGAAACTTAAACCAGAAAATAAATCTTTTGTGAATAATGTTTGCTTCACTTCTTATTTTTTAGTTTCAAAAAACTAAGTGTGCATAACTAACTGTTTTATTTATTGAATTTGATGTAGAATTAAAAAAGACACAGGAGGAAAATAAAAAAATAAATAAAACCCAAAAAAAATTATGCCAAGAAAAAAGAAAAAGAAAAAGGCTACAAAAAAGAAAGTAGCTAAGAAGAAAGTTCTAAAAAAGAAAGTTGCCAAGAAAAAAGTTGTAAAAAAGAAGGCAACTCGTCGACGAAAGAAAGCAGCTCCAAAGAAAGCTGTTAAGAAAAAAGCTACTCGTCGTCGAAAGAAAAAATAAATTGTGTTCCACGCGCTAAAGCGCGTGGGTATCAAACGAAGGCCGCTTAAGCGGCCTTACGTTTTTAGCCCTGCCATTTTATGGCTGGGCTATTTTGTTGTGAGATAATCATTTTGACTATGCTTTTTCCCCATGCTAAGCTAAAAATATGGGCAGAGACACTCCTTTAATGCAACAGTACAAAGCGATTAAGCAAAAACACCAGGATGCAATCCTGTTTTTTAGGATGGGTGATTTCTATGAGATGTTTTTTGAGGATGCAAAAGTAAGCTCTAAGATTCTCGATATCGCTTTAACTTCTCGTGACAAGAATAAAGATGGCGGCGTACCACTGTGTGGCATACCACATCATGCAGCTGATAATTATTTAGCAAAATTAGTAAGGGCTGGTAAAAAAGTTGCGGTTTGTGAACAAGTAGAGGATCCCAAACAAGCAAAGGGAATTGTGAAGCGAGCTGTAGTGCGAGTCGTGACACCAGGTACAATTCATGAACAAAGTTTACTAAGCGACAGAGAAAACAATTATTTGATTGCGGTTAATCAAGATAGCAAAAGCAATTTAATCGGCCTAGCTGTATGTGATATGACTACCGGAGAGTTTAGAGTCACTGAATTAAAAAGCGAGAATGAACTGAAAGATGAATTAGCCAGATTGCAGCCGAGAGAATGTATTATTCCTAGGGATTTGTATGCAGATCAAACTTTTTTGCAGACACTCAAATATCAAGAGTCTGTCAGTATAACTCCTTTTGATGATTGGGCATTTGAATTTGAGTCAGCAGAAGATAAAATCAAGAAGCAGTTTGAAGTAACTATGCTAGACGGTTTCGGCTTGGCAGATAAAACTGTGAGTATTCAATCAGCTGGAGCTCTGGCAGCTTATCTCACAGAAACACAACGAGTTCATCTTAAACATTTGCAGGCACCAAAATTCTATACTACTAATGATTTCATGTTGCTAGATGAAGCAACTATTAGAAACTTAGAATTAGTAATGCCGCTTAGAGCCGGTGACAGAAAAGCGACTTTATTAGGGATACTTGATAAATGTGTGACCGCAATGGGTGGTAGATTGCTTCATCTTTCTTTACTGCAACCGCTTAATGAAGCCAAGCAAATCAAAGCTAGGCAAGAAGTTGTGGCGGAATTCTATTCAAATCGGTCCAAGCTAGATGAAAGCAGTGAATTACTAGATGGCGTGGCTGATATTGAACGATTAGCAGGGCGTCTTGGTAACGAAACTGCCAATGCCAGAGATCTGCTAGCCCTCGAAATTTCTCTAGAAAATATTGCTAAGCTCAAAGAATCTCTCAAAGATTCTAAGTCAAAATTGCTTCAGCAATTTTATAAGCAACTTGATCCACTGCAAAATATTATAAAATTAGTCCAGAAATCTATACGGGATGACGCACCGGCCCTATTGCGTGAGGGAAAATTAATTAAACGAGACTATAATTCTGAATTAGATAGAATTATGATTTTGGCCACAGAAGGCAAGGATTGGTTGAAAAACTTAGAGACAGAAGAAAGACAAAAAACTAAAATAGAAAAACTTAAAGTAAGATTTAACAAAGTTTTTGGATACTATATTGAAGTTCCTAAAAGTCAGGTAAATAAAGTCCCTGAGAATTATATTCGCAAACAAACGCTTGTGAATGCTGAGCGCTATATTACACCTGAAATGAAAGAGCGTGAAGATTTAATTCTAAATTCTGAGGAAAAACTATTAGCCAAAGAATACGAAATTTTTTGTGTAATCAGAGAAGAAGTTGCTAAAACTATTCCGGCTCTACAGAAAAATTCGAGGGCTGTGGCTATGATTGATATGCTGGCGACTTTTGCACGTTTAGCTTTAGAGCGAAACTATATTAAGCCGCAAATTTCTGAAAACAATACACTTCGGATTAATGAAGGACGACATCCTGTCGTTGAGCAGATAGAGAATTCTGGTGAATTTGTTCCCAACGATGTCTTACTGGATAAAAAAGAACAAGTGATAATTTTAACTGGTCCTAATATGTCCGGTAAGTCTACTTATATCAGACAAGTTGCTCTAATTACCCTCATGGCTCAAATCGGATCTTTTGTCCCAGCCAGTGAAGCGAATATTGGGGTAGTGGACAGAATTTTCACTAGAGTTGGGGCTTCGGATAATTTGGTTCGAGGTCAGAGTACTTTTATGGTAGAAATGCAAGAAG
Organism: uncultured Candidatus Saccharibacteria bacterium; assembly: GCA_964431345.1. Lineage (GTDB taxonomy): Bacteria > Patescibacteriota > CALEFQ01 > CALEFQ01 > CALEFQ01 > CAYSJE01. The sequence goes on along the minus strand of CAYSJE010000009.1, from coordinate 1,419 downwards.
CGGCTAATATTCTAAATTCTGCAACTGACAAAAGTTTAGTTATATTTGATGAAGTTGGCCGAGGAACTTCTACTTTTGACGGAATTAGCATTGCCTGGGCTATGGTAGAATACTTACACAATGGTCTCAAAACCAAAACGTTATTTGCTACTCATTATCATGAATTACTAGAGCTAGAAAAATTATTCACGAGAGTTTTCAATTACAATATTGCAGTTAAAGAGAATAAAAGCGAAGTAAACTTCTTATATAAGATAGTCAAAGGCGGAACAGATAGAAGCTATGGTATTTATGTCGGGAAATTAGCCGGACTGCCAAAGCCTGTTATAAACAGAGCCGAAGAGGTTCTCAAAAAATTAGACAAAGGCGAGGAATTATTCAAAAAAGAAATAGATAGAACTCAAGTTTCAGAAAAGCAAACTAGTCTTTTCGAGATTAAGGAAAGCGAAGTCGAGAAAAAACTAGCTGAAATAGATGTAGATAATTTAACACCAGTTGAAGCTTTGCAAAAGCTTGATGAACTTAAAAAAGTATAAAAATAAAATAACCCTCCATTATGCCCAAAATAAAAGTATTACCGGATAATTTGCTTAATCAAATTGCAGCTGGTGAAGTTGTTGAACGGCCGGCTTCGGTTGTCAAAGAATTAGTAGAAAATGCGATCGATGCTGGGGCTGATAGAATTACAGTAGAAGCCGATGAAGGCGGCAAAAAACTAATTAGAGTTGTTGACAATGGCACTGGCATGGACAAGGCTGATGCTAGATTAGCTTTCACCCGTCATGCGACTAGCAAGATTAGTTCAGTTGATGATTTGTTAAAAATAAATACTCTAGGATTTAGAGGTGAGGCTTTACCATCGATTGCATCTATTGCCAAAGTTACGGTAAAAACACGGCTCAAAGAATCAATCGCTGGGACAATGATAGCTCTAGCAAATGGCGAGATGTCGCCGGCTAAAGAAGCTGGCACATCGCCAGGAACTATTATAGAAGTTAGAGATCTTTTCTATAACACGCCAGCGAGGAAAAAGTATCTGAAATCAACTAATACAGAATATGGTCATCTTTCTGGAGCCGTAACTGATTTGGCTTTGGCTCATCCAGAAATCGGCATTACTTTCAAGCACAAATCGCGCCAAGTATTTAGCTTGTTACCTAAGCAAACATTAATAGACAGGGTTAGAAATCTATTTGGCGAAGAATTAGCAAAAAACTTAGTGCCTGTTTCTTATAATAGTCCTTATTTACAAATTTCAGGATTTGCGGGTAAGCCTGTCGTTGCCAGAAATTCTCGAGAGCAGCAGTATTTGTTTGTAAATGGTCGCAGAGTAGAGAATAGATTAGTAGCTAAAGCTATTTTTGATGGCTATAGGACATTGCTGCAGAAACAAGAATATCCAGTATACTTTCTGTTTCT
>CAYSJE010000008.1:0-11596 GCA_964431345.1 uncultured Candidatus Saccharibacteria bacterium | reverse complement strand
TGGATTAATTATTGTTTTGATGGCCTGGGGAATCATAAGCTCTATTATAATGGCCTTGTACGGTAGAAATTTTGATGCCAATATTTGGACGATTCAATGCCCTGACGACACAACTTGCGAAAAATATTTCCATGGACTTGATGTACCAGGAACAACGGCTACTCCAGGTGAACCAGGTGAATATGGCGGGCAAATTGTGGGCGGGAGCATGGGCCAAGCTTCACCAGCTTTAGGTACTTTTGTCGGCTGCATGCGTGATTATGTTCCTAAAGGCGAGACTTGGACTATTACTTCTGTAATGGATAATGATCACCCTGATTGTAAAGCCGGGACAAAAGGTAATCCTAAAAACTGTTCTACTTGTAACTGCAAAGGTGGCTTCACTGGTAAAACAGGTGGTAATGCTTGTCCAGATAAAAAATGTGATGATTGTTCTAGTGCTTGTAGTCATGCCCAAAATTCTTGCCACTATGGTGGCCGAACTTGCACTGACGGTTCGTATGCAATCGATATTCAACCGGCTACTTCTGAGAGTGCCATGAAATCGGCAGCTAATAAATGCGGCGGGGCTTGGTTCAAAACCCATCTTGGTACTGGCCAAAACCCTCATGTCCATATTAGTATTGGCTCTCGAGAGGGTTGCGAGTGTGACTAAAAATTTAATCATATGAAAAGAAGCGAAATCTATTTATTAATACTTTTTGTAGTAGTAGTTGCTGGCTTAGCAATGAATAATTTTGCTATGGCCCAAGTGGAAGAAGTTTTTCTGGCTAATACGTCCGATGATCCTAGAAACGTTTGTGCTTTTTTACAAATCATTGTTAATATAAAAAACTTTGCCCTAATAATTGGCGGGCCGATTACAGTACTCATGATCATAATCGGCGGATTAATGCGAACAGCTTCTTCTGGCAATCAGAATTTACTAGAACAGTCTAAGAAAGTTATTACTAGTGGCATTATTGGCCTAATAATTGTTCTTTGTGCCTGGTTAATTGTGGGAGGAGTTCTCTCTGCTTTGTATGGCCGGGATTTAGGCTCTGCCTGGTGGCAAATTGAAGGCTGTAATGCTGTTGACACTGGGCCAGAAGGCCAGCCTGGAGCCGATGAGTTTGATGGAATTTCCCATGGAACAGGGTTTGCAAATAAAGAAGAATGTCGCAATTTTTGTGGCAATGATTTTTTCTACTTCAATGAAGAAAGAGGTTTCTGTAGTTGCCACCAAACCGCTGATAGACCGGATCCCTCTGATGCTGATAGCGAATCCGAATGCGATGCTTACTGTATGCCGAAAGGATACACTTGGAATAATGAAGAAAAGATTTGTGTTTGTCGTTTTCACAATGAATTTGATGAAGACGAAAATGCTGTGCATCGCAGAATTTCAGATACAGCCGTAGAATTCTTGTGGTGTATGGAGAGAGCCTACTTACCACCAAGCACTGCAACTATATATCGAATAGGAGATCCAAACGATGATTGTTATGATGAGGACGGTTGGAATGAAACAGATTGTCTCTTCGAAAAAAGATCATGCCATTACGGCTGTAAGTTTGATCGCGGCCAGTCATACGCAATTGATTTCAATAATGTCAGTCACAAAGAAAAATTTGCCCTAGACACAGCCGGCTGTGGCGGTACTGCTTACGACAAGGGTTCATATATACACGCTAGAATATATTCAGATTGTTCATGTAGCAATAAAGACGAATAATGATCAAGCCAGATCAAAACCAGATAGTTGAACCAAATCATCAACCTGAGGATGTATCTTTGGATAAAAGTTTGCGTCCTCAAAATTTTGATCAGTTCATTGGACAAGCTAGAATCAAAGACAATTTAGAAATTTTTATATCCGCTGCTCAGAAAAGAAAAGAACCAATAGAACATGTGCTCTTGCATGGACCTCCAGGAATAGGCAAGACAACCCTAGCCTCGCTCATTGCCAAGAAAATGAACGTCAATCTAAAAATTACTTCTGGCCCAGCAATTGAGAAATCTGGCGACCTAGCTTCACTACTCACAAATCTACAAGAAAGCGATGTTTTGTTTATAGACGAGATTCATAGACTAAACAAAGTCATCGAAGAAATTTTGTACCCAGCCATGGAAGACTATGCTCTCGATTTAATGGTAGGCAAAGGTCCTTCAGCCAAATCTCTTAGACTTGATTTGCAAAAATTTACGATCATAGGCGCAACTACTAGGATGGCCTTGCTTTCGTCACCTCTCCGAGATCGATTTGGTGTGAGTCATCGCTTAGACTTCTATGAAACTTCTGAGGTGCAAGAAATCATCACCCAATCTGCCAAACTACTAAATATTGATATTGACAAAGATAGCGCCCAGGAAATAGCTTCCTGCTCTCGTCGTACTCCTCGAATTGCTAATCGTCTACTCAAGCGAGTCCGAGATTATGCCGAAGTAAAAAATAATAGCAAAATAGACAAGCAAATTATTAAAGCAACTCTGCAGTCTTTGGCAATTGACGCTTTGGGCTTGGATGATATAGATAGAAAAATATTGGATACGATAATCAGCAAGTTCAATGGTGGGCCAGTTGGTGTCAAAGCTATCTCTGCTTCCATCTCTGAAGAAAGTGATACTATCGAAGAAGTTTATGAACCATATCTAATGCAACTAGGATTTTTAGTCAGAACCCCGAAAGGACGACAGACAACGACACTTGCCAATAAACATTTAGGCCTCTCTGACCGTAAACTTCTGTAACAATATTTCTGTATGCTAGAAATTATTTTACTTTTTGGCTTACTAGCCATACTCGCGCTCTCTCTTTATGCAATTGTCATTGGAGTTGCCCCTGTACCTACTCCACGCAAAGTTGCCAAACGCATGATCGCCCTCGCCAATATTAAACCCAAAGATAAACTCTATGACTTGGGCTGTGGAGATGGGCGTTTAGTTTTTGCGGCTGCCAAGCAAGGAGCTCAGGCGACTGGGATAGAAATTTCACCTTTGGTTTGTCTCTGGGCTTATCTCAGAAAACTCGCCCTACAATCTCCTGCCAGAATTCTCTGGCGTGATATCTTGTTTACGAATATTAGTGATGCCGATATTGTTTTTCTGTATCTCTATCCTCCTATCATAAAAATATTTCTAGAGAGAAAGTTTAGAAAAGAATTAAAGCCCGGAACAAAAATAATTTCCTATGCTTTTGATATCAAGGGACTGAAACTTATCAAGAAAGAAAAGGTCGGGAAGTATAATTATATTTTCGTCTACCAAAAATAATGTCTTTTCTATTATTACTTGCCATATTAGTCGTCGCCTTGCCCATAGCTTATTTTTTGTATGTTGCTAACTCCGGGGCCCCATATATTCCTACTCCAAAAAGAGGAGCCAAAAAATTACTCAAACTAGCTGACATTAAGCCAGGTGAAAAAGTCTGTGATTTAGGTTGTGGTGATGGACGCTTGGTTATTCTAGCAGATCAATTGTATAAAGCTGATGCGGTAGGCTACGAATTATCTCCCCCTGTATACTTACTGACCAAACTCTATCACTGGCTTAAAAAAACAAAAACAAACGCTAAAATCATTTTCAAAGACTCTCGCAATGTTGATTTTTCCGATGTTGATGTGGTGGTAACTTTCCTAACTCCAGATCCTCTCAAAAATTTCTGGCGAGAAAAATGGGAAGCAGAACTCAAACCAACGGCCAGAGTATTGTCTTATGCTTTTGAGGTAGAAGGTTGGAAGCCAAGTCATGTCGAACCACAAGAATCAGAATACAACATTGCCCCAATTCATGTTTACAAGATGAGTGAAATAAAATGATTGTAGAAATAATTCTGATCATTATTGCCGCTGTCATAATCATTCCTCTAATCTATTCACAAATCACGGGCACGGCTCCGATTCCCACTCCCAAAAAAGACATCTCAAAAATTCTAGACTTAGCAGAAATAAAACCAAATCAGAAATTTTTTGACTTGGGCTGTGGAGATGGTCGCATCGCTTTTGCAGCCGCAAGCCGGGGAGCAAATTCTAGTGGCATAGAAATTTTTCTGCCAGTAATTATCAAAGCTTGGCTGATAAAACTATTTAGAAAATCTTCCGCTAAAATTATCTGGGGAGACATGCTAAAAACAGATCTAAGCAAGGCTGATATAGTATTCACTTATATGATGCCTGACCCTATCAATAAATACTTAGTTCCAAAACTATTGCAAGAACTCAAACCCTCTGCTAAGATCATCTCTTATGCATTTAAAATATCGGATTGGCCAATTGCAAAAATTGTCCCAGCTCAAAAGCCAATCTATTTATACGAGAGGAATAAGCTAAATGAAATTTGATTTACAACTACACTCAACTGCTTCTGATGGAGAATTTTCTCCTCGGGAATTAGTCCGCAAATATAAGCAGAAAAAATTCGAAGCAATTGCTATTTGCGATCATGATACTGTCAAAGGTACAGCCGAAGCTTTACGCGCCGGCAAAAAATACAAGCTCAGAGTAATTTCTGGAATTGAGATGAGTGCAGAACATAATAAAACTAAAATTCATATTCTAGGCCTCGGGATTGATCACACTAATAAACCACTCAAAAAACGCTGCCAGAATTATCACATAGCCAGAATTAAGAGAGCTAAAATTGTGGTGAAAGAATTACAAAAACTTGGTTTCAAAATAAATTATTCAGATGTAGCCAAGAGTGCTGGGGGAGCAGTGACTAGGACTCACATTAGTACTGAACTACAGAGACGCAAAGAAAATAAAAAGCTGCTCAAAAAATACATTTCTAAGCAACTGACTACTTCGCATATTATTCAAGGCTTAATGACCGAGGGCAAACCGGCCTATGTAACTTATCCCAAGCGAACTGCCAAGCAAGATATAAAACTAATTCATGAGGCTCGGGGACTCGCGATTCTATCTCATCCTTATTTAATTTCTCTAGACCATCCTAAACTAAACATAGAAAAATTCTTAAGAAGCCTGGAGCGAATAGGCTTAGACGGCATCGAAGCCTATGCCGCATCTCCCAGAAATCCTGCTAATTCTAGCTTTGCTAAACTTGCCAAAAAACTAGGCTTACTAGTAAGTGCTGGCAGCGATTTCCATGGCAAGATGCATAATCATAAACTAGGAACTTTCTCAGCTCCGAAATGGGTGTGGGAAAATTTGGCTGAACATTTTGATAAATAAAAAAATACTTCTTCATACCTGCTGCGGGCCTTGCTCGACAGCTATAATAGACTATTTAGAACAGCGTGATTTTAGAGTCACCTGTTTTTTCTATAATCCTAATATTGAGCCTCGAGACGAATATGAGCGACGGCTTGATGCAGTAAAGAAATATTTAAAGAAAAATCGAACTGAACTGATTGTTTGTGATGAAAAAGCATGCCCACCATTGACGGGGCGGACACACAGATCCGCCCCTACACCACGGGAAAAGCAATGCCTGCAATGTTATGAAGATAGACTAACCAAAACAGCCCAGACAGCAGTTGAGCAAAACTTCGATTATTTCACTACTACATTACTAAGCAGCCCGCATCAGGATATCAATGCTATTAGACAAATAGGGGATGAATGTGCCGAGCAATACAAAACAAATTTCTACACCCCAGAATACGGAAATAGAAAATATAAAGGATTTAGGCCACTATTCACTGAATCTCGTAAACTGGCCAAAGAAGCCGAACTTTATGAGCAAACTTACTGTGGTTGCCTACAAAGCAAATTAACGCTAGAATAGACCTATGCGATATACTGATTTAAAAGAAAAACCAAGCGAATTATTGCAATCACCCGAGAGAGCTCGGCCCAAGATTTATAATTGGGGACTAGTTATTAGTATTATCTTTGCGACAATTTTTTTCTTTGCTGGCCTTTATCTACATACTCTTTTCTTTCCTAACCAAGAAATCACGGTCTTAGTTGCTTTTCATATTATTTTTTTAGTTTTCCTTATCTTCTTTGTCGTTTATTCTATTTTCGGACTTTATCATTCTTTCAGATTTGGATTTCAAGGAGATCTCACCATACTTTCTACTCTGCTTTATTTAGCTGTTTCTATTATTATTATAGTAGTCGCTTGGAATTTAATTTTTTAGCTTATGCGCCGCGAAGGACATTTCTTTCCAGAACAACACGAACATGAGAAAATAATTCTCTTCACCAGACGCCACTGGATTGTTTTCTTTGGGCATATTTTTACATCTGTTCTAATTGGCGGAATTATTATGGCAGTTTTATATGCGGCTTATTATTATGTCCCGTATTTCGCCGAGGATCCTGATGGTATAAAAATTCTAGTTACGATTGGAGCGATCGTTACTTTAATGATTTGGTTAGTGATCTATATTGGCTGGATTGATTATTACTTAGATGTCTGGATTGTTAGTAATGAACGAATTGTAGAAATAAAACAGAATGCTTTGTTTAATAGACAAATTTCTGAATTAGAATTACAGCATATTGAGGATGTAAGTGCCAAAATAATTGGATTTTGGGGGACACTCCTTGGTTTTGGTACAATTTTTGTGCAAACTGCGGCTACCACAGAAATGTTTGAATTTTTGCGAATCCCTCGCCCCTACGAAGTTCAGAAAGTTATCCTAGCTCTTAAAAGCAAAATGGAAGAGCATACAAAAGTCGAGTTGGCTGATATCTTTGATGGCAAGACTAGAAATATTAGGCAGATCAAACCTTTGCTTGAATACGTGGAGAGAAAGAAAGATAGTCCTCCCAGAGACTAGTTTTATAGAAAGTAATACTGACAAGACCCCGCCTTAACGGGGTTATTAAATAACAAATGCAAACCAAAGAATTTTCCTACAAATTACCTCCGGAGCTTATTGCCCAAAAACCGATCACTCCCCGAGACCACTCGAAATTATTTACCTATGATACAAAAGCAAATTCAAAGCAGCACTTACAATTCTTTGACATAGAAAAATTATTAAAGCCTGGCGATGTTTTAGTGTTTAATAATTCCAAAGTTTTTCCGGCCAGATTATTTGGACAGAAAAAAACTGGCGGCAAAATAGAAATTCTATTACTTGAATCACAAAACAAGAACACTTGGACAGCTCTACTAAAACCAGGGAAGAATATGCTGGGCCAGCGAATTATATTTAACGAAAAACTAGTGGCCGAAGTTCTAAGCCGAGACGAAGAAGTTTTTGTTTTAGAATTTAATTTAAGTGGAGCTAAGTTAGATAGGGTAATAGATAAAATTGGCGTGGCTCCAACTCCCCCTTACATCAAAAACGCACCTAAAGATTTGGGAAGATACCAAACAGTCTACGCTAAACATCGAGGATCAGTCGCTGCCCCTACAGCTGGCTTTCATTTTACAGAAAACTTACTAGAAAAACTAACGGCCAAAAATATTCAGACAGAATATGTGACTCTGCATGTAGGACTCGGGACATTCCAGCCAGTCAAAGAAGATAAAGTCGAAGAACACAAAATTCATACCGAAAAATATTCTGTAACAGAAAGGGCCTGGCAAAAACTACAAACTGCCAAGCAAGAGGGCCGCCGCATTATTGCTGTCGGTACAACTTCCTGCCGGGTATTAGAAACTGTTGCGCAAAATAATCGGGCAGACACGCAGGTCCGCCCCTACACGCTTTCTGGCGAAACTGATTTATATATCCTGCCAGGCTATAAATATAAACTAGTCGATGCGCTGATCACAAATTTTCATCTACCAGAATCGACTTTGCTAATGCTAGTCGCGGCCTTTATCGAACAAAAAAATCCAGCTCGAGGGACAGAGATTATGAAAAACTTGTACAGAGAAGCTATTCAGCGACAATATCGATTCTATAGCTTTGGCGATGCGATGTTTATTAGTTAGTAATTATGCTAAAATAACATCAAATATTAAATAAAAAATATGCCTGAAGATTTTGACAAACATAATTATAGAAAAGCAATTGATAACTTCCCTAAATTTGTTAAACAAGGAATTGATTTGGCTCGCAATACAAAAGTAGAGGGCGATTTTGACCGAGCCGTGATTTGTGGCATGGGCGCGAGCTCAATGGCGGCCGAATTAATCAGCACAATTTCTGAAAATGATAAGTATATTTTCGCAGCGAGAAGTTACAAATTACCGCGCGAGGTAAATGAAAGTACTTTGGTCATAATTTCTTCTTTTTCTGGAAATACCGAAGAAACCCTAAGCTGCTATGACGAAACTATAAAAAGAGGTTTGAAAATAATTGGGGTTTATAAAGGCGGGAAACTACAAGAAAAATGCGAAGCCGATAATGTCACCCATCTAAATTATCCTGAAATGTGGAGCGGATTTCAGCCACGTTGGGGATTTGGCTTGTCTTTTGCTACTCTCACAACTATTCTAGAAAACTGCGGTGTTGTTGATGGACTGACCAAAAAGTTAGAAACTGCTGCAAATAAACTAGAAAAAGAAACGGCTAGTTCAGTAGGAGAGAAAACTGCTCAAGCTTTGTTCAAAAAAGAACCAGCTATTTATGGCCCACTAGACTTGGCCTATTTAGCTAGAATTTGGCAGATTAATTTAAATGAAGATGCTAAAGTCCCGGCTTCGTGGAACAATTTCCCTGAGGCAAATCATTATGAGACAACTGGCTATACGCAAACAGACGGAAATAGAGTCGCAGTCATGCTTCGTGACCCTGAGGATCATCCCCGAATTGCTGAACGTATGAAAATTACAGTTGAGCTTCTGCTAGAAAAACATGTGTCGAGTGTTATTATTGACTTACCAAAGGGTGACAAAGTTTACAGATTGCTTACCGGAATACTACTAAGTATGAATACTTGCTACTATCTAGCCAAGCTATATAAAATAGACCCAGCTCCAACTGAAATGGTGGAAAAGCTAAAAGGAATGCTTAGTTAAGACATTTGACAGCATTCACCATTTCGCTATAATAATAGTAGAAAGTTTACACAAAACCCTCCAATTTCGTGTGCGCAAGCACACTGAATGCGAGGGTTTTGTGTTTTTATTTAATTAGTAATAAGGAGGTAAAATGCACTACAACAAAATTTTTATTTGGCTAGCAATCCTGGTAATTATTAGCCAATTAATCCCACTCATCTCGTGGGCAGATGAAGAAGAAAAAACAATTGTTATTAGCGAAGTCATAGCTAATCCAGAGACAGAAACAACAGATGAATTCATTGAGCTTTACAATTCTAGCACTGAAGCAATTGACGTTGCTGGTTGGCAATTCACTGATGGCGATAGTTTAGATCAAATCGTTAGTTGGCAAACAGAAATTCACGGCGAAATTTCTGGCGCAATTACCGGCACTACAGAAATACCCTCTGAAACCTATGTAATTATTTTGGACCCCGATTATTTGAGTGGGGGACTACCATATAGTTTTCCAGCCAACATAATTATTTTAACAGTAGAAAATTCTTCTCTCGGCAACGGACTTACCGGATCTTCTGATCCAATTACTTTATATAATTCAGAAGGTACTGAGCAAATTAATGTAATAGATACTTATGGCACGCCAATTTCTAATGACGACCCGCTCGAATGTGATGATGATGGCTTAGATAATATTCCATTTGATCCTGGCAACGGAATTTCTGTTGAGAAAATTGATTTAAATCTAGAAGACACAGAAACAAACTGGTCATATAACGCAGACGGGCAAGCAACTCCCGGCTCTCAAAATAATCCCTTTGTGAATTTGCCTCCAGAAATTTTGAGTACAATTGCAGAGCCAGCGGAGTTAGTTTTGAATGGCTCAGATACAACTCTTCTCAAAGTTCATGTAACTGACGCTAATGGACCTGAAAATATTGCGAGTGTGTTAGTTAATTTATCATCTGTTGGCAGCGAAGCAAATTCTACCATGTATGATAATGGCACAAATGGCGACGAAATTTCAGGAGATGATTGGCATACTCTGGAATTTTTACCGAGTCAGATTCTAAACCCTGGAGATTATTCTCTACCTATAACTGCCACAGATTTATTTGGCGAGGCTGCAACTGCAGAAATTAGTTTAGAATTGCAAGAGCCAAGTTATTCAGAAAATTTAGTAATCAACGAATTATTACCTAACCCTTCAGGCCCAGAAACAGATTCTGAGTTTATAGAAATATATAATTCAGGCGATGATGACATTGATTTAGCTAATTGGAAATTATCTGACGGTAGCCGAACTTGGACAATCCCATCTGGCAATACTCTTAATACCAAAAATTACATTGCTTTTTATAATCAAATTACAAATATTTCTCTAAATAATACTGGCGATGCGGTCAGTTTGCTCGCGCCTAATGATGAGGAGCGAGATCAAGTTGCTTATACCGAAAGTGCTAACGAAGAAGAAAGCTATGCAAGAAAGGATAGTGGACAATTTTCGTGGACGACTACGTCAACTCCAAATGCTCAAAATATTTTTACAGGCGAAGACGTCGAGGCTAAGATTCCAAGTGATGATAATTCTAGTGGCACATCGTCAACTAATAACCCTGCCGAAACAAATACAGAAACTAAATTACAAACAATCTCTGAAATAAGAAAAGCTAGCAAAGATTCTGAAGTCAAAACTCGTGGGATTGTCATAGCCCTACCTAACACATTGAATAGCAAATATTTCTATATCCAAGATGAAAACTCTGGAATCCAAATTTATTCTAGCGATGCTAATTTCCCAGAATTAAAATTAGGAGACGAAATCGAAGTCACAGGTAAGCTTTCTAATTCTCAAGGCGAATCCCGTATTAACATTCGCGAAGGCAAATTAGAAATAATTAGCAGCAAAAATATTCCCGAACCAAAAAGCCTCAAAACAGGCGAGATTAAAGAAGAATCAGAAGGCATGCTAATTTTTACCAAAGGTATTCTTACTAAACAATCTGGCTTAACTTTCTATTTAGATGATAAGAGCGGGGAGACAAAAATTAGTATTCTCAAAAATACTAATATAGACAAACCTAAAATGACTAAGGGCGATAGTGTCGGAATTGTAGGAGTGGTCTCTGAAACCAAATCTGGCTATAGAATTCTGCCCCGTATGCAAGATGATTTCCGAGAAGGGGGAGATGTGGCAACAGAAAGCGATGCAGCCCAAATTGCCGGTGCAAGCACTGGCGAAATGCCGAATGCAGGAGCTGGGCTTGATTTGATTCTGGCTATTTCGGTGACTGGAACTGGAGGGGCATTAGCTATTAGGAGAATTTGGAAATAAATATTTTACTCATTGACTTTAACCGCTGGAGCAAGAATGATTTGATCATTTGCTGCAGCGGTTTGCTATTTGTGCTACAATGCTTAAGTAAATAATCTAATTATATGCATCTACAAAAAGTAGAATTGCAAGGTTTCAAATCGTTCGCCAAACGAACCAAGTTAGAATTCACGCAAGGCATCACGGCTATCGTTGGCCCAAATGGCTCAGGGAAGAGTAATATAGCTGATGCGGTCAAATGGGTTTTAGGCGAACAAAGTCTCAAAAGCATCCGCGGTAAAAAGTCCGAGGATGTGATTTTTGCGGGCTCTTCTAATAAAGCTAAAATGGGCATGGCCGAAGTGTCTTTGTTTTTGAATAACGATGATAGCCACATGCCAATTGATTTCCCCGAAGTAGTTTTGACTAGAA
>CAYSJE010000007.1:0-12210 GCA_964431345.1 uncultured Candidatus Saccharibacteria bacterium | reverse complement strand
CTTACATCTCCGCCCTGCTCACGAGCGGAACTCCATATTTCTGAAATAAAAGCATGATCCGCACCATCAAACGCTTCGGCAAAATCCCTGAGCATTAGCTTAGTACGAGAAAATGTATGAGGCTGAAACACACACCAGATTTTCTTATTAGGGAATCTATCCCTCAATCCTTTCAGAGTAATCTTGATTGCAGTTGGGTGATGAGCATAATCATCAATAATCATTGCCCCCCGCCAATAGCCTTTAGTCTCTAGACGACGCTCTGTACCAATAAATTCGTCTAGAGCTTTTTTGACTTTTTCCAAATCCAATTTCAGATAATTACAAATTGCTATTACTCCGAGAGCATTCAGCACACTATGCTTACCAGCTAATTGAGTTGTGAATTTACCCAAATTCATCCCTTTATACAAAACTGTGAAATCAGTTGATTCTTCGTGCCAGATTAAATCTCTGGCAACCCAATCATTTTCTTCTTCAAATCCATAGTATTCGATTCTTTGTTTTGCTTCTGCCAAAGTTTCTCGCACAGCTTTATAATCTCCACACGCAACTATATAACCATCTGGATAAATATTATGCGTAAATTTCTTAAAATAATTTTGAACCTCTGCTAAATCCTTGAAGAAATCAGGATGATCCATTTCGATACTAGTAACCAAAGCTATCTTTGGACGCAGAGCTAAAAATTTTGGACGCAGATCTTTGTCACTAATTTTGTATTCGTCACCTTCCATTACAAAATAATCGCCTTGGCCCCAATGACCATTACCTTCAAATCCAAAAATATTCCCAGTGCCAATGAAGTAAGAAGGATCTAAATCTAATGCTTTCAGAACATACGCCATCATACCAGAAGTTGTTGTCTTGCCATGCGTGCCAGTGATTGCAATTCCCTTCTTCTGATCCATCACCAATCCCATCAAAATAGCTGAGTCAATTTTTTCTAGACCAAGCTTTTCTACTGCCTGCACCTCAGAATTATCTGCACCCCAAGACGGAGCAATCACTACTAAATCAGGATTAAACTCTAAATTTTTGGAGTCGAAAATCGTTACAGGTATTCCAGCTTTCTCTAAATTCTTATCTGTAATAAATTTTTCTTCAACATCAGATCCTGTCACTTCATAACCCATCTCTTTCATAATGATTGCCAGGGCTGACATACCGACGCCTTTAATGCCGATAAAATGAGTAGTTTTGATTTTTTCGAGATCTATCATGCAAATTTATTTAGCTAATTCTAGAATTGCTTTAGCAATTTCCTCCTCTGCATCACTTTTGTAGAATTGCTTTGCTTTTGTTCCCATTCCTCTAAGCACATCTTTATCAGCAAAAACTTCATCCAAATACTCGATCAAATCCAAAGCCTTAAATTGCTCATTTACAAAAACTTTGCTTGCCCCAGCTTTTGCGAACATTCCAGCATTAGAAATCTGCTCACCCCGACTGGCACCTAAAGGCAACGGAACTAAGACAGAAGGTTTGCTAAGAGCGGCAATTTCGGTGATATTGCTCGCCCCTGCTCTAGCGATAATAATATCCGCACAAGCATAAGCATCAGCCATTTCTTTTTTCAAATAAGGGTACAATCTATAATTTTGCCCTGATATTTCATAACCATGATCCAGTTTTTTTATACTATCTTTCTTATAGAAAACGCCTAAACAATCAAGGGTATCTTGTAAGCTTATTTGACCACACTGATGAATGACATCATATTTTTCTAACAATTTCGGCAGAGCCTTTACAATTGTATGATTAACTGTGCGGGCTCCAGTACTTCCACCTGTCACAAATATTATTGGCCTAGCTCCGTCAAAGCCAAACGTTTGTAACCCTGATTCTTTATTCCCTAGTAAAATCTCTACCCTAATAGGATTGCCAGTTACAATCGTTTTTCCTTTAGGAAAATATTCAGCGGCTCTTGCAAAACCTAGCGCAATTTTTGTAGCATATTTTTCTAGCTTTTTATTTGCGAGCCCCGGCGAAGTATCTGATTCGTGAATCAGTATTTTTTTGTGTAACCAACCTGCAGCAACTACTGCTGGCACACTAGCAAACCCACCCTTACCGAAAACGACATCAGGATCAAACTTTTTTACTTTGAAATATGCTTGCAAAATACCTAGAGGAACTTTGAACATATCAATAAAATTTTGCGGAGAAAAATATCTTCTAAATTTCCCCGTCATAACATGATCGTATTTTATTCCGGCCTCTTCGATAATCTCTTTTTCTTTCTCGGGATTTGTTCCAATATGTAAAAATTCTAGTTCTAAATCTTTTTGGCTAGCTATTTCCTTTGCCTCTTCTACCACAGCCAAAATCGGCAGAACATGCCCGCCAGTACCACCGCCGGTGAGGAGAATTTTTATTTGTTTCTTCTGCATTTATTTAATTTGTCTATATCCCAAGTATAACGAAAAAAAAGGCTAAAAACAACCTTTATAATACTAAAACAAGAATCTGTGGACAGAATAATTTGTCTTATTCTGATAACGCGGTACAACCCCACTTGTGAATAATTGACATAAGTCGTCACCATGTGACACCTAGGCATATATTGCTAAAATTCTATTCACAGAAAAACATTTTACTAGGCCTCTTTTTTTATGCCAATCTACGCCTAGCCGGAGCCTTACTTTGACGAGGCTCTTTTGTATAGCGAGAAATATTTAGTAATATCCCCACAGCAATTAATATCGCCAACATCGACGAGCCTCCATAGCTAATAAACGGCAGAGGAATTCCTGTAAATGGTATCATACTTAGAATTCCCGCAATATTTATAAAAGCTTGGAAAACTATCCAGGACGTAATACCGACAGCTATTAATTTCCCAAAAGTATTATCAGTTCTTCTAGCAATTTGGAATCCTCTATAAGCAATTATAGCGAATAAAACAATCAAAATTATGCACCACACAAATCCAAGCTCTTCTCCTATAATCGCGAAGATCGCGTCACCTGATGCTTCTGGCAGATAATTAAACTTCTGGCGACTATTACCCAATCCTAATCCAATGATTCCCCCGGAACCAATTGCAAGTAAAGCCTGATTAATTTGATAACCAATCCCCTGCGGATCTAATTCTGGATGCAAAAATGCATTGAAACGAGTGGCCGCATGAGGAAACAATTTCATTAAAGCAAATAATCCCGCAACACTAAGAGCTGCTAAGCCAATAATATGTTTAATACTTCCCCCCGCCACAAAATATACTACAACTGCTGTTAGCAGTATTACTGACAAAGTACCGAGATCAGGCTGCAGAGCAATCAAAAAAGAAATAGCTCCAATAAGAATTAGAAACGGCAAAAAGCCTTCCTTAAAATTGGTCAATTTGCTTTGCCTTTTTTCTAGCCAGACAGCCAGATACACAACAAATAGTAGTTTAACAAATTCCGTCGGCTGAAAAGATAAGCCACCAATAAATATCCAACTTTTTGACCCACCTAATTCTACTCCAAAAAATAACACAATTATAAGCAAAGCAAAAGTTACTATCAATATTGGCCCACCAAATTTTTTGTACTTTTCATAAGGAATCCTCATGAAAATTAGCATGGCCGCCATACCAAGAATCACGCCCCAGACAAGTTGATGAGTAAAATAGTAATGTATATCGCCAGTTTTCTCAAACGACTGGACTACACTCGCTGATGAAACCATGATCAAACCAAAAACTACAAGTATGAAAACTACGATAGAAAGAAAATAATCTGGTTTGTGTGGTTTGATTCTACTCACTTAGTAATTTTTCCCTTAATCTTTGTATTAGTTTCAAAACATCACACTGCAATTTCCCATTAGGCTCAAAAACAGATTCAGGATAGTGAACAATCGCCAATTCAATATTGGGATTAACTTTGTTTCCTTTTTTCCCTGGGAAGACTAAAATTTCACCAGGGTCTAACTTGGTGAAATTTGTTTCTGTTCTCACAAATTCCAAGTCTCTATTATACGCTCCTGCTTTTAGATTGCTATTAATCATAACTTCACAATCCTCGGTATTTCGCAAAATAAGTTTGCTCCCTTCTAGTGCAAACTGAGAATTTTCTTCAACTACGAAGGGAATATCCAAAAATTCTAACAAATGCAATCCTAAAAGGGATACAACATCGGTCTGACTTTCTATCTGAGTATAAGTCGAAACTGAGGCCGGAGGACGAGCATTACATTCTATTAGAAATATTTCCCCATTACCGTCAACAATGAAATCTAACCCAAACAACCCTTTAAACCCCTTTTCTTTCATTAGTCTACCAACCTTCTTTGTGACAGAAATAATCTCGCCCTTTTGATCTTGGCTTAAATTAAGTTCAACTCCATAATCATTTCCGCCTGTGCCGCCTATATTTGCATTGAGGTTTCCCTCCCCAGTAATTTGCAAAAATGGCTCGCCGACAACAACTTTCTCACCACTCACTACCGCATTCAGCGTAACGGTTTTGCCTTTAATATATTCAGAGACTAATACTTTCTTATTCAAACTATCTCTAGCAAATCCTCTAACCTCGTTTTCATCGAGAAATTCCGTTCCTGCCCCGGCTATACCTAAACTGCTTTGAACCACTAATGGCCAACCAAATTTCCAGCCAGCCCCCTTCAGATTATCTGGAGAAACCCTTAGCTCACCTCTTGAAGGATTATGAATACTATTTTCTTCTAGAAGCTTCCAAAATAGAATCTTATTCTCAAATGAGCGACTTGTTTTTGCATCAGCATTCAATACTGTTGTTTCGGAGTCATCTGCCAATAAGCTTTCGATCGCAATACTAGAATGAGAAAAATACAATTTTGGATTCCTAGTTTTTTTTCTAACAAAACTTTGAGTCTTCTCATGCCACAATAAGCTTTTGGTATTTCTCTCAAATGAAGATATATCACCGATTTCTCTTTCCAAGCAAAAAATACTTTTACCTTCTGCCAGTAAGTTATCCACCAGCCCATCATCCTCAAGGCAGATAACATTTGCTTCAGGAATTAGCTCAAGCAATCCCAGAGCATGATAGGCGCTCAGGCCAACTGCAAAAATATTGCTAGCCTCTTTTGCTAATAACTTTTGACAATCTGAGAAATTTTTGATTTCTACTGGCATATTTTATCTATATCACTTAAACTCTCCGCTCGCAAAACCTCTCCTTGGTCATTATTCGTGGCTACCTCTGTACTATAAAATTTACCTGTCAGAATACAAGTGCCCTCTGGTACTTTGCTTTCTAAAATTGCTGCTAAGCAGGCACAACCTTCATATGAAGTCTTGATTTTTTTCCCCCTCAGGATTTCCGCTGCCTGCATAATTCTTTTGTCAGTTATTTGCCAAACTTGACCTCCTGTTTTCTTTAGAATTTCCTCAACTTGCGGCCACCGACGAGTTTTTTTTGTACCACCTTCCCCAGCTAATTTCCCCAAGTTTTGTACCACATGAAAAGGAGGAAGTAGAGAAACGCAGTCAAGTTTTCGCAATTCTTCAAATGCTTTATACATACCGACATACGAACTACCACTTGTCACGAAAGTAAATATTGGCATTATATTTTGCCATTCAGAAAAAAGCTCTAAGCCTATCGCCTTGAATCCTTCTATTGAATCATCATTCAGAGATGGCCTGAGATTTGTAATTTTTTCCTGTTTGGCCAAATAATTAGACAAACGCATTGACCGTTTGCTCAGAATAATTTTAGCATTAGTTTCTCTTATTTGATCCAATTTTTCTTGGGGAATATTTGGCGAAACAAATACCCATAGTTTGATCTTAGCAGCATCACAATACTTTGCCGCTGAAATTGCCGCGTTCCCTGATGAAGAAATAACCAATTCTCGCTCGCCCTTTTCTCTTGCCAGGGAAACCTGATAAGCCAAACTGCGATCTTTGTGAGAGCCATTAGGATTCTGATCCTCTCGTTTCAGCCAGATTTTTTGGCCATTGTATTCCAATAGATCCAGTTTTACTCCACCTTCACCTAAACTTAATCTATTTTTCTGAGAAACTTCAGTATTAAAAAAACGGAGGAACTTCCAAATTCCTTTTTGCTCCTCACCTAATCTATTTGCAAAATTTACACACTCCATTATAATTCAAACTATGAAATGTATTGACTGCCAAAATGAAATAAAAATTACTCAGGGATCACCAAAAGCTGGTGACATTGTTGATTGTGATAACTGTGGCGCAGAATATGAAATTGTAAGCATTGACCCTCTCAAAACTGAGCTAGTTGAAGAAGAAAAATAATCCTACCAGGATTTAATTGTTGAATTAAATCCTTTTGATTTCTTCTCAATAAACGTGCTGCTGAAATAAGCCGCCCCCGGTGAAAGCAGGACCACATCGCCATTTTCGGCGGTGCTTTTTATTTCTGCTAAACACCTATCGAAATCTTCTATTTCTACAAATTTATCAAAATGGACTGACTCAAAATATTTTTTGAGATTCTCTGAAGCAGTCCCTGGAAATAGATAGAGTTTTTTTACATTTCCTGCTAAATTCTCGGCTAGATCAAAATAATCAACCCCTTTAGCCTCACCACCTGCAATCAAGATCACAGGCCTAGAAAAAGATTCTATCGCTCTCTTTGTAGAAACAGGAGTTGTGCTCATCAAGTCATTGTAATATTTAACTCCCTGTACTTCTCCAATAAACTCAAGCCTCTTCGGAAGGCCTTTGAAGTTTTTGATAGCCTCACAAATATCACTGCTCGTAATCTCACAATTCTTTGCAACTGCAATTGCAGCTAGAGCATTTTCTAGATTATATTCACCTAGCAGCTTTACATCTTCGAGTAAACAAATTTTCTCGTTTTCACCATCACAGTTATAGATAATATCATCTCGCTCAACCATGGCGCCCCCTGTAATACTTTTATAGGCAGAAAATCCACAAATTTTGGCCTCCGACTTCTCTGCAAAACTCTCAGTTGTTTCATTATCAAAACTTAGTACAGCTATATCCTCAGAAGTTTGATATTTCAATAAGGACCTCTTCACCTCTGCATATTCCTTAAACAAATTATGGTGTTCGTCTAGATGATTCGGTGTCACATTTGTAACAACTGCGATATGCGGACTTTTACCCAAATCTATCATTAATTGACGATTGCTAATTTCTAGTACTAAATAATCATCAGCTTTCATCTTTTCTAATTTATCCAAAACCTGTGTGCTCCCGGGATCATTCCCTGCTAAATAAACTTGCCTGCCACCAGCCCTGAGCATTTCATTAATCAAGTAAACAGTTGTACCCTTTCCATTAGAACCAGTGACTCCGATGATATTAGCTGAAGTCAATTGCATATATAACTTCATCATACTACTAAATTCTGTTCCCTCGTCTTTGAGCTTTTCTAGTTTTGCTTTTGTTTCTTCATATAAAAACCAACCTTGAGTAGGGAAAATGATTTCAGCTTCCTCGATGCCCTCCAAATATTTATCCCCAAATCTTTTTTCTAGAGGCAACTTTTCTATTATAGCTAGTTCCTCTAGTTGCTCTGTTCGAGACAAACTTTGATGAGCTTTTCTAAAAGCCTGTTTAAACTCAACACCATCATATATATCGTGAGCAATCATGTTTTTCACTCCTTGTGCATCCAAAAATTCTGCCACCGCACTAATCTCAGCTGATGCCAGACCTACTAAGTGAACTTTCTTGCCTCTTATTTTTTCTAGATAGGGATTATCAATCATTAAATTTAATTAAGCGTCTAATATCAACTATTCTATAACGCTTTTCTATTTCAGAAATTTCCTCAAAAACTGGCTTTTTCTTGAGCCTAGAAAGATGGAACAAAATCCCCCCACAATCATCAGAAACTATACCAATATGATAAACTCTGTCTTTTTTGCCTCGCAACAAAGCAATGTCACCAATTTGCAGACGATTTACTGGCCGTCCTTTTTTACTCTGATCCCTGGAATTTCTCGGAAGTAAATACCCAGCAGTTTCCAAAAATATTCTTTGAACACAAGCAGAGCAATCCATACCCTTTTCTGATCGCCCACCCCAAACGTATCTTGCTTTCGGGAATTTTTTCAATTTACTAAGAAAATCCTTCTCAGTAATTTTAGTCTGGACTAACTTACCACTAAATCTCTTAACTTTGCTCCAATACTTTTTTCTAAAAATTTTACATAAATCCTCTTGCGAGACAAAACCTCTAGTCAAATCAGCTAATTGCACAAATAACATTTCACCTCTATCTTGCAAAACTTTTACGGGCAAGTCTTCATAATTAATTTGGGTTTGCCGATTGCGATCGCGAGCACGTTCACTTAGTTTATCAACATTCATAATCGGTTTACGCCAAACTTCGACAATTTTCTTTGTCGGCCTAGCCCAATACAATTCTTTTTTTTCTCGAAGCATTATTTTAAACCAATTATTCCTAACTGCTCGCCTACTATCTTCCCATCCGCTCTGTCAGCAATCTCTATATTATTTCCCTCGCCGCAAAATCGCTCCAGGCCTTGCGCCAGTATGATTCTCTCGTTGCACAACTAATTGTCCATTTACTAAAACATCAGAAACCCCTTCCGGATAACGATATGGGTTTTCAAAAGTAGCTAAATCTATAATTTTCTCAGGATCAAAAACAACTAAATCTGCTTGCAAGCCTTCTTGTATAAATCCTCTATCTCTCAATCCCAGTTTGCGAGCTGGCATGCCTGTTATTTTGTAAATTGCTTCTTCCAATGGCATTAACTTCTCATCCCTCACATAATGTCCCAAAAATCGTGGGAATGCACCAAAGCAGCGCGGATGAACTAGATTACCAGTTTGTGAGTATTCATCCGAATAGCCTGAACCATCAGTTGCTACCATAGACTGGGGATTAGCTAAGCCCATTTTAATATTTTCTTCACTGAGCGCTGGATCGAAACAGATCGCTTTCCCGTCACTGGCTATCAGAGTATTAATAACTTCCTCTTCAGGGGAAATCTTTTCCGCCTGACCTAGCTCTTTTAAACCTTTGCCAATATAAGAAGGATTGGGACTCATTGCAATTGTTAATCCACTGTAATTGTGTTCATCAGCTTTCATTTCCTCGACAATTTTCGGTCGCAAATTAGGATTTTTCAATCTCTCAAGCAGTTTTGATCTACCACCCCGAGATGCCCATTCTGGCAAATAAGTATAGAGAACTGTCCCAGTGGTTGAATAGGGATAAAGATCAAAGTTTATGTTAAGCTTTTCCTCTGCTGCCTTTGATATTTTACCAATTGCCTCTTCAAAAAGGTTCCAGTTTTCTCTTCCCTTGGCTTTGAATTGAGTTACTTCAACAGAAACTCCAGCCTCTTTCCCAATTTGAATAGCTTCAGCCACCGATTCAATTAGCTTCTTCCCTTCACTTCTTAAAGCAATCGTAAAAACTCCACTGTATTTATTAATAACTTTTGCTAGACGAATCATTTCTTCTACCTTCGCGTAGCGCGCGTGGGAATACGACATCCCAGCTGAGAGACCAAACGCTCCTTCCTGCATAGCCCTGTCTAACATACCTTCGGCGGTTCTAAATTCTCTTCGGTAAAATCCCTAACTTGATCTTTGATAAGTCCTCGTTTCAGCGTAATATGCCCGACCAATGTTCCGAAGTTTACAGATAGTTTTAATCGTTCTATTTCATTGAGCAATTCTTCTATAGTCAGCCAGTTTATTGTAATTTACTCGACATTTTTCAAGCGCCTGATAGCTTTGATCGTATCAGGTGTAGCAAGAGGTGCTAGAGATGTTCCACTGCCACCACCAATAATTGTAGTCACACCTTGGCGAACTAAGCTCTCTAAAGTAGGATAATTGAACAAAGTCCAATAACCATCACTATGATTGTGAATATCAATAAACCCAGGAGAAACAATTTTCCCAGAGGCATCGATAATGTTTTCGGCCGCTTCATTCTGTAATTGACCAATCTTTACAATGCGCCCTTTTTTGATTCCCAAGTCACCAAGATATTTCTTCTGGTTTGTGCCATCAATTATCGTGCCGCCACGAATAACAACATCATACATATGAATTATTTTTACTTTTCCTCAAAAAAACTTGAACTTTGAGTAAGCGAAATAACCGCTTCTTCTCCATCAATAACCTGAATCCCTGTCAGTTCATATTGTTCTCCTCCTGCACATTGATAACCATAATAGTACTTAGGAGAATCTGGATCAAACGGGACTTGCTTTAGATATTTAATCAACTCCTTATGGACTTCCGAGTTTTCATCCTCTAAAGATATGCTATCTGGGGATTCCGGATAAGTATTATTGTCTTCATATATCTGTTCCAGCGCAGCCCGAATAGCCAATAGATCTATTTGCCTTCTTTCGTTTTTTTCTTCCAGTTCAAGTTCTTCTTCGCGAATGGCTTTTTCCTTCTCTGTTATTGGAGATGCTTTTGTGACTTCTGATGGGATTTCTAAATAAGTGATAGCATTGTATTCAGAAAAAGTTGTAGTAACTACTTCTCCCCCGATTTCTGGGACATTGACAATCGCTTGCTGTTTTTTTATCAAGCCATCGGTTTGTTCTACCCAAATTCTTGCTTCAACAGTTGCTTTCTCAGGGACTTCTGATAACAGGAGTGAAAAAGGCTTCAAGACTTCTTGAGTTTTCTCTTCCTGGTAAGAGAAACTAAAAACTGCATAAGCTTGCCCATCGATTTCCTCATCAGCTTCTCTGGCAATCTCGCCGTTTTCTAGAGAAAATTCTAGTAGAGACAAAGGATCAACATTGTCAAAAGGGATAAATTCTTGATTTTCAGAATGATCTACCCAGTCATTATCACCTTCTTTTGTATAATTTTTATCGTTTATGTAAGTAAATAGTAATGGCTGAGGGATTGGATTAGCTTCCAAAATTTCCTGATCACCCTCAAGCATAACTTCCCCTTCCACATCATTTGTAAGTAAATAATTTGATTCTTCTTTTACAACTAATCTGTAATCTCCCAAAAAGGAATTACTAAGTTCATGTTCAGCAGAAACATGCACGGATGACAAACTTTCCATGTTCGCAAGAATCTTTTCGCCAGCGTCCTTGGCATTTTCAGGCAATCCGACAGTAGCAGACTGATAAATATAAAGACCCAAACCCAAACAGATTACACCCAAGAAAACCCAGATGTAATATTTTGGTGGACTTTTTTTCTTTTTGTTTACAAACATAAATTATCCTCGCCCAATAAGACCTATTGCTAAACCAATAATTGCAAAGACAGCGCCAATTACCCAAAATCTCATAGTAACCTTAGTCTCTGGCCAACCTTTGTATTCAAAATAGTGATGCAAAGGCGCAATTGGCCAAACTTTTTTCTTGAAAACTTTTTTGGAAAAAATTTGAATAAGAGATGATCCAGTATCTAGTACAAAAACCACTCCAATAATAGGCAAAACTAAAACAGAATTAGTTAGCATTGCCACAACACCTAGAGTCGCTCCCAAAGCAAGGGAGCCTGTGTCTCCCATCATAAATCTAGCAGGGAAAATATTGAACCAGGTATATGCAAGTACCGCGCCCATTACTGTCCCACAAAAAACTGCCAAACCAATTTGCCCACCCATAAAAGCTATCACTCCAAATGCTCCAAATGCCATAGAAGTTAAGCCTCCAGACAAGCCATCCAGCCCGTCAGTAATATTTACAGCGTTAGAAGTCGCCACAATTACCAACATAAACACTGGGATATACCACCAGCCAATTGTGAAATCACCGAAAGCTGGAATATGAATAGAATCCCAACCAAGCTTGTAATAAAACCAATATGCACCAAAAGCGGCTAGACTCAAGAGCAAAATCCATTTCAATCGAGCACTAATACCGGCATTAGATCCAATCCGCCGAACATTCATGTAATCATTGATTATACCAATCACTGCAAAGGTTCCAATAATGAAAAGGGGTAACCAGGTTTGCGAACGGCTGAAATTAAAAAGTAAATTTAAAGCTACTACTACAAAAACAATTAGTAATCCTGCCATTGTCGGAATATTTCTTTTCAGCTTACCACCATGCAGTTTGCGAATTATTGGAGTTTTCTCACCTGTCGTAGAAGAAGTCGTTTGCTGTGTTTTCCAAAATTTGTATTTGTACAAGAAATGAGATAAAACCGGTGTCAAAATCATAGCCAACACAAACGCTCCCGCTGCCATAGCGAGAAGAAAGATGAAATTATTGACCAAAATTGGGTCTTGAAACTCGCGCTCAAACATAAGTCAA
>CAYSJE010000006.1:0-12511 GCA_964431345.1 uncultured Candidatus Saccharibacteria bacterium | reverse complement strand
AACTTTGGGCTCTGTACCAGGGCCAGCACCATAAACAATCTTTTCACTGCCATCTCCATTAATATCTGCTGAAGCAACATCGGCGCCACCGGGAACAGCCCTTGTTCTAGCTAGACTATCTGCCTCCGCAACTTCACCATTGATATAAAAAGTTCGAAGATGGGTTGAACCAATCTCACCAGGGCCAGTCAAAATTCTGCGGCCAGGATTAGCTAAATAGGAATGATCTGTAATAAATGGAGTTGGATCATGCCAAAATTCTAGTACATCTTTACTAGCCATACCCCAATAAACCCAAGTTTTATCAACATCTACATATTCACCTTTACGTATACCGAAATGTAAATGCTCACTCCAGCCACCATTTTCTGCTCTAGTCCCAAGCGATCCTAAATCTGTACCAATGCGAATCCTCTGACCTTCAGATACTTTCACATCACTGCTTCTTAGGTGACCATATAAAGAAACTATTTTAGAAAAATCTGGTAATTCATGCTCAATTAGTATTACAGTCCCAAACCGAGTATGCTCGCCTATATGCTTCACAAGGCCATCTGCAATCGCGTAGACTTTTGTACCAGCTATGGCAGAAATATCATTGCCAGTGTGCCAAATACCATTGCCGCGATCTTCGCCAAAATTTTCTAAACTATTATCCTCATAGTTTCCTAGCGGATACCGAAAACTGTATACCTGAAGTTCATCAACTTCTGACGCTCTGGCTGGCCAGAAACCAACAACCATTGCCAGAATTAGCAGAGAACTCACGACGCAAAGCCATTTTTTGTTTCTAAAACTCATTTTACTTACTTAGTTTATCTAATCCCTGCTTAATTCTTTTAATAGACTCGTCTTTGCCGAGCACTCCCATTATTTCAAATGGCGAGGGTGAATGATCTTTGCCAGACAGAGCGTATCTAATAGGCCAGAACATTGTGCCGTTATCAATCCCCTGTTCTTTGGCATATTCTAGCATTATTTTCTCTAGATTGCTTTGCGAGAAATCATCCTTATTCAAACTCTCTAGTTTTTCCAATGCTTTCTCTATAGCTATAACGGTCTTAGCCTGATCAGATTTCTTCCAAATCATACCCTCAGAGCTATATTCCAACTTATTTGTAAAAAAGAAACCAATTGCTTCCGGCAATTCATCGAATTTCTTTATTCTAGGCTGCTCTAATTTTATTGCCTCGCAAATGAATTCTTTATTATCTTTGTATTTTCCATAGCCATCAAGTGAACACAAATATTGTTCAGCCTTGTCCAAGATTTCTTCGGGGCTCATCTCTCTAATATATTTCCCATTCAGCCAATCTAGCTTTTCTGTATCAAATACTGCCGCCGCTTTATGCACATCATGAAGCTCAAATTTTTCAACTAACTGCTCTAGAGTAAAAATTTCTTCAGTGGACTTTGGATTCCAGCCAAGCAGAGCTATAAAATTGATTATCGCATCTTTAAGATAGCCTTTCTTTACAAAATCATCAACAGACACATCGCCATGTCTCTTAGACAACTTCTTTTTCTCTTTATTAACTAGTAGGGGTAAATGCGCGTATTTTGGCGGCTTCCAACCAAAAGCTAAATATAGCAAGATATGCTTAGGGGTAGACGGCAACCATTCTTCACCTCTGATTACATAATTCACACCCATCAAATAATCATCCACAACGACAGCTAAATGATAAGTTGGGAAACCGTCTGACTTCATTAACACTTGATCGTCTATCAATTTATTTTCAAATTGCACTTTTTTTCTAACTGCATCTTTGAATGCGGTATAGCCTTCTCGGGGAACTTTCAATCTAACAACATGCGATTCACCTGCGTCTAGCTTTGCTTTTACTTCCTCATCAGTTAATTTCAAACATCGCCTGTCATACATTGTTGGCACACCTCGCGCCTGTTGTTCCGCGCGCATTTTATCTAGATCTTCTTTTTTGCAAAAACACCTGTAAGCAGCTTTTTTTTCTAATAATTCCTCTACATGCTTTTTGTAGATTTCTAATCGATCTGATTGCCGCTCAACTTCTCCATCATAATTTAAACCTGCCCATTCTAGAGTTTTCTTTATCTGATCCTCAGCTCCTTCGACATACCGCTCTTGATCTGTATCTTCTATTCTCAGAATGAATTTACCCTGACTATGCCTAGCCCATAAATATGCATACAAGGCTGATCTTAATCCACCAATATGAAGCATGCCAGTTGGCGATGGCGCAAATCTTGTGACCACTTGTTTGTTTTCTTCACTCATTTAGCTTTTATTAAAAGTAAATACAAATACTAAGGGAAACCAGACAGCAGAATATAGAATTTTTTTAATCCGCCTGCCTAGATAATACTCGCCTTTTTTTGGTTTGCTGAATAATCTATGCAGCCATTCTAAGCCTAATTTGCGCCAGAATTTCGGAGCACGTTCTCTATTGCCAGTTAGTAAATCAAATGTACCGCCAACACCTATAGCCAGTTTAACACTTGGAATTTTGGAAATGCTTGTCGCCAGCCAAGTATCTTGCAGTGGCGAACCAAACGTTGCCAGCATAATATCGGGGTTAAGCTTAAATATTTTGTCTAGTAATTCTAGTGAATATATCTCTTGCTTATCAATGTCTAGGCATCTAAACTGCAAGGCTGGAAATTTTTGGTAAACAGCTTCTTCTATTTCTAGCCCTTCTGACAAACCATCTTTGAAATTAAGAACTACTACTTGCAAATTTTGTTCTGATGCTAATCGCAGGACTTCTGGAACCAAACTACTTCCTGTAACAGTCTGTTTTATTTTGCTTTTAGTAAACTTTGAGGCGATTAATAAACCAAAGCCATCAGGAATAGCTAAGTCAGCTGAATTTACAATATCTTGAAATTTTTTATCATGCCGAGCTTGCAAAACAAATTCAGGATTAGGCGTGACTACTCGATGCTGGCCACCTACCAAAAACTTCTCGATTTCCGAGACTGCCGCTCGAAAATCAATCACATCGATTTGTGTACCCAAAATTTTCGTACGATTTCTTGCCATAAAAAAGGAATCCTATCAATAACATAGTCTAGTTGCATGATACCAACAATAAGCGTAGAATACAAGTAGATAAACGCTAAACCATGCGATAAACGCTCAGGATTTCAGATTTATGGAGAAAAGGCAAATAGTTATCATCGGTGCTGGTCCAGCAGGGCTAATGGCTGCCACAGAAGCTGCGAGACTAGGCAGAGACGTGCTTGTATTAGAGAAAAATGAAGACTTTGGGCAGAAGGTCTGTGCCGAAGCGGTTACTTCAAAAATTCTAGACAAATTTCCCTTTGTATTTCACAGTATCGAGAAATCATTTAACGATATGAAGCTCGCGTACTATGGAAAAACAACCTACTTTAGACGCCCAGCTCCTCTCATTCACACTATAAATCGTCAAACTTTATCAGAAATACAGCTTGACCAAGCCAAAAAAGCTGGAGCAGAAATTAGGCTGGGTGTGCAAGTCACAGAAATTGGTCAGAATTATTTAATAACAAAATCTGGAGACAGAATAAAGTTTGAGCAATTAATTGGTGCAG
Source organism: uncultured Candidatus Saccharibacteria bacterium (assembly GCA_964431345.1). Lineage (GTDB taxonomy): Bacteria > Patescibacteriota > CALEFQ01 > CALEFQ01 > CALEFQ01 > CAYSJE01. Next base: position 8,956 of record CAYSJE010000006.1, on the reverse strand, counting down.
ACGGGAACAAATCTATTGTCCGAAAATTTCTAAAAATTCCCATCAAGCTTTGTGGCCCAGGTATACATTATCAATTTCCCCAGAAATATGATGAGCTAGAGATACACTTGAATACAAAAAAATGGGGCTATCACTACGCTTGGGTTTTCCCTCACAATAACTATACTTCTGTAGGAACTGGCTACCCCATCTACGAAAAAGCCAAGCCATTTGTAGACAATTTAAATCAGCTTTGTGAAAAACTAGGATTTGATTACAAAAATGCTAAACTAAAAGCTGACTTAATTAACGCTGACTTCAGAGGATATCAATTTGGCAATATCTATTTAGCAGGTGAAGCCTCAGGCTTAATTTCTAGCCTGACCGGTGAAGGAATCTATAACGCTCTTATCATGGGCCAAGAAATTCCCAGACAAATTGTGAGCGGTAAAAAAGAATCTGCATTAGTTCAAGCCCGTCTTAGAAAAAAATATAAGCACGAAAAATTAATCAGATTATATTATAAGTATCCTAGTCTAATTTCACTGCTCTATAAAAACGTTAATATAGCCAAAAAATTTAAGTGAAAAGAAAAATCGTCAATGTAATACCAGCGACCAAAATTGCGCCAAACAGAACGCAGGTTTTTTCGTATTTACCACCAAAGGAAGGTAATATCTCACCAGAGCAGCTTGTAAAAATTACTTTGGGCAATAGATCTGCTTTCGGAGTTGTGCTTAATACTGAAACAAAAGATTTGGGCAAAATGAAACTCAAGAACATTTCTGGAATAGCTGACGAAAAACCAGTTCTCACAAAACCACAAATTGAACTAGCAAAGTGGATCGCAGATTATTATATGACTTCACTCGGACTTGTTATTAAAACAATGCTGCCAAAACGCGCCACTCGCCCACCCAAATTTTCTCCAAAAAATATTGAGCCAGACAAGCCACATAAACTAAATGCTTCTCAATCTAAGGCATTGACTCAAATATTTTCTAGCAAAAACAATACTACCCTACTTCATGGTGTGACAGGGTCAGGAAAAACAGAGATTTATCTACAAGCAATCTCAAAAATTCTCGAACAAGGCAAACAAGCCATAGTTATGATTCCAGAAATTTCTCTGACTCCACAAACGATTGAAAGATTCACAAAGAGATTTGGCGCAGAAAAAATCGCCATGCTACATAGCAAACTATCATATGGAGCAAAATACAGAGAATGGCTCAGAATAAGAGATGAAGAGGCTAAAATAGTTATTGGACCACGCTCGGCAATTTTTGCACCTGTCCAAAAACTAGGGCTAATAGTAATTGACGAGGAGCACGAAAATTCATACAAACAATGGGATCAGCACCCACGGTATCACGCTAAAAATGTTGCCCAAAAATATGCTGATCTAACCAAAGCAAAACTAATTCTAGGCAGTGCGACTCCTGATATAGAAACTTTCTATAAAGCAAAGCAAGGCAAAATAAATCTGGCCGAGATGCCAGAACGCATTAAACAAGACAAATTGCCCAAAGTAAAAATTGTTGATATGCGGGAGGAATTGGCTGCTGGAAACCGATCTGTTTTCAGCGAAAATTTGCAAACAAAAATTGGACAGGCTTTAGAAAACAAGGAACAAATAATTCTGTTCATGAATCGTCGAGGAGCAGCTACTTTTGTGATGTGCAGGGATTGTGGGCATGTAGTTGGGTGCCCGAATTGCAGCGTCTCGCTCACCTATCATTTTCAAAACAAGCCTCTAATTTGCCATCATTGTGGATTTTCTAGAGAGACACCGAAGATTTGCCCCGAATGTAGCAGTCAGAGAGTAAAATTCTTTGGTAGTGGTACCCAAAACATTGAACGTGAAGCTCTGAAACTATTTCCTCAGGCTAATATCTTACGTATGGATACAGATACTACCCGCAAAACCCAATCTCATGAAAAGATATTCAGAGAATTTTCTGATCAAAAAGCGAATATACTCATTGGCACACAAATGGTGGCAAAAGGTTTCGATTTGCCAAACGTGACCCTAGTTGGTATCATTTCAGCAGATACATCCCTGAATATTCCAGATTTTCGAGCTGGAGAGAGAACATTCCAACTGTTAACTCAAGTAGCTGGCCGAACCGGTAGAGATAAAAAAAGAGGTGAAGTCGTTTTACAAACTTATCATCCCAGAAATCCTATTATCCTAGCTGCTGCTAACCATGACTATAAGACTTTTTATGACGCGGAGCTTAAAGAAAGAAAAGCTTTCGAGAATCCACCCTTTAGTAACTTCGCCAAGCTAACAATTTCTGGTGCAGATGATAGTAAAACGAAAAAAGAGGCACTGAATACAGTAGAGGTTTTGCAAAAAAAATTCCCCGAAATATCAGTGATCGGACCTGCCCCCGCAATTATCGCACGTAAACAGCAAAAATTTCTCTGGCATATTCTATTGCAATCAACAACAACTTTCTCAACAGATCTCACTAAAATATTGTCAGCTAATTGGAAAATAGATATTGATCCCATTGATCTACTCTCATAAGTATGAATAACAACAAAAAAGAAAAAATAATACTTTTTACCCTAATCGCTATTATTATTGTGGCAGTAATTATTTATTTAGCATTGCCAAATAAGAATGATGACAAAACTGATGAAAAAAACTCTAAAGTTTCTTCAGTCAACAATGTTGATGTTATTTCTGCCAAAGACTTGAGAGATTTGTTACGAAGCAATGAACCTGCTATTTTACTAGATGTTCGAAGGCAAATTGAGTACGCGGAAGAACATATTTCTGGTGCTACTAATATAGAACTTGGCGACTTAGAAGATAAAAAAGATTACATCCCAACAGATATTGAAATTATTACCATGTGCGATGGAAGTAATTGTTTGCGAGGGCAAAGTGCAGCAGAAAATCTACTAGATTGGGGCTTCAAAAAAGTTAGAAATTTCAAAGGCGGTATCAAAGAATGGCAGGCAGAAGCCTTCCCTACTACAATCGGTATAATTTCTGAAGTAAAACACCTGCAAATTCCAGAAATTTCAGCTAGCGAGCTTAATTCAGAAATAAATGCCGGAACAGGCATAATAATTATCGACGTTCGGAATAGTATCGATTTTTCAAAAGGACATATACCAGCTGCAAAAAATATAAATTTTGCTGATATTGAATCAGAAATAAATAGCAATTCGATTAACCTAGATTTGCCAATTGTTGTTTATGGCGGCAACAGCGATGTCAAAGTTGAAATGGCCGCACAGATGCTCTTGGCCTGTGGTGCAAAATCCGTCTCTCTCCTAAATAATGGTATCAGTACCTGGGAAAACGCAAATTATAAAACGACGACAAAATGATAGTAAATTCTAAAAAATTAGTTCTGGGGTTATTTTTTTTGATCATAGCTTCACTTGTTTTCACCGGATGCTCTATCTATCAGGCTTCACTCTCAGATCTAGAAGTTGGCACAGAAGTGGATGATGAGACAAAAGCAGTTTTGAGCCCTGAAGAGACTTTCGGAACGAATAATCAGTATCTGTATGCGTCCGTTTTTTTGAAAAATGCCCCTGAAAATACCAATCTCCAAGCTATTTGGTTTCGTGAAGGTCGACAAATTGATGGCCCTATAGAAATCTCTGCTATTGGAAGCAGGCATGTAGCCTTCTCAACGAAAAGACCTCTTGATGGATTTCCTAGGGGTGAATACTCAGTTACTGTAAAAGTTCTTGATTCAGATGAGAAAATTACCAAAGACTTCTCTGTAAAATAAAAAATTGCCGTAACCATTGATCACAATGATTCCGGACTTTATTCAGAAACACATCTTCACTCACCTAGGATCACCTTCGATCTCCTTTAATTTTATCTCACTACCAGAAACCTTTTCGATAACAACGTCTACTCCTTCTGCCAGAGAATTTCTCGCTAGCATTTCTACGTTATATTTAAGATTGCCTGGTTCTATTTCAGCGCCGTGTTCAATGACAACCCCTAATTCAACTATAATCTTCTTTATGTTCTGGAGGTTATTTTTTTCGGCTCCTTCTAAGACCATTTTTAATATCTTGTCTGCGGCATGAATATCGTGCATGTTTTTTTAGTGAGTCGCGCAACTAATACAAGGATCGTATGCGCGGATCATTTTAAGGATTTCTTTTTTCTGATCTTTTAGTTTCTTTTCCTTTAACTGCGGTAAATATTTGTTCAAATCTTCTTCGATATTAAACAAGAACTGGGTTGTAGGAGCAATAATATTGCACGCCTTAATTGTCCCCTGCTCATCAATTTCATATTCATGATACAAAGTTCCACGCGGAGCCTCGCCAGCCCCTACCCCTTTTCCTGATTTTATTTTTACATCTACAACTGGAATAGTATTTTTAGTCACAGAAAATTCTTTGACTAGCCTCTGAAACTCTTCAATACAGTGAACTATTTCTATTGCCTGGGCAACTACATTGTGGAATGTATTATAGTCTGGGAAATCGATAGTAGATTGCTCTAAAATCTTCTTTGCATCTTCACCTAAATACTGGTGATTCAGATGTAGGCGAGACAAGGCATTTACTAAATAAGCCTCGCCTTCATGCTCAGGTGTTTTGACCAATTTATATGGTTTCTCTAATTCCTGAACATCATTCAGAAATTTCTTGGCCGTAACTTTGTAGCCTTTAGTAGAAACAACATCACCATCATAGATAGCGTATTCCCCTTCTTTTTGTAAAGCCACAAATTCAGTCTCTCGCCTGAATTCTGGATAAGTAAATTTATTAAACATGCCGGCCAATTCTACTGCGATAGGTAGCATTTTTTTGGCCTTTTTTGCTAGTACCCCTAATTCCTCTTTCCCAGGATATTTTGTGAACCCGCCGACTTTCGGAGTTATGGGGTGAACCGTTCGCCCACCAATAAGCTCAATAATTTTATTCCCAAAATCCCTAAGTTCTAACATACGTTTTGACCTATCGGGGTATTTTTCCACCATTTTGAGATCATCTTGGTAATCTAGAAAATCAGGTAGAGATAAGAAATACAAATGCAAAGTATGGCTCTGAATAATTTGAGCCAATAAAATCATTTTTCGGAGCAGAATAGTCTCTGGAGAAACTTTGACGCCCATCGCATTTTCGATAGCTTTGTTTGCCACGATACTGTGAATCACTGAGCAGACTCCACAAATACGCTGGGCAATTTCCCCACCTTCATAATAATTGCGCCCTTCTAAAATACCTTCAAAAAGCCTCGCGCCTTCAAATGTCTCTAGCTTGGCTTTTTCAATATTTCCATTCAGAATATTAGACACAAACCCAAAGTGCCCTTCTGTTCTTGCCACATGATCCATTCTAATTTTCATCGGCTTGTTTTTTTAGCTTCTCTATTTGATCTTTATTCCCATATCTTTCGAATAAGTTTTTCTTTTCGTCTTCAGAAATCATACCAGCAATAGCTTTCTCAAAATTTTCGAAATCAGCATCAGCTAATACCCCTCGACAACCATCACAGGCATAATTTGCTTTAGGGCAAGAAGCATTACAGCCACCAAGAGTAATTGGCCCCATGCATGGTGTTGCTTTTCTACCAGTCTTTTCGTTTGGCTGAAGTAGGCATTCAATTTCTCTAAGTTGGCATTCATGGCAAACCGGCCTTTTGGTAATTTTTGGAATACGCCCTTCCTTTAGATCATAAAGTAATCGCAAAACTTCACCACCATCAACCGGACAACCTGGAATCTCAAAATCTACTTTGACATATTCTCTAAGCGGTTTTATTTCCAAATTCTCAACTCCAGTAATATCTTTATATACTTTGGCCACAGCTTGGTCTTTGTCTATATAATTTTTTAATTCAGGTATTCCACCAATTACGGCACAAGCACCCATCGCTACCAAAACTTTTGATTGCTCTCTAATTTTTTCAAGCTTTTTCTTATTCTCCTCTGTTAGTACAGACCCTTCTACTAATGCTACATCAAATTCTTCTGGCTGATCTTCTTCCTCAATCAGTCTAAATTGGCCAAGCTCAACCTCTCCTAGTAATTCTAGAAGTTTTTCTCCCTGGTCAAGTAAGGGAAACTCACAGCCTTCATCCGAAGACAAACCGAAAATACCAACAACTGGTTTTTTGTTCTTGTTTTCCATGAAATATGTTACCCTCCTATGTTATAATGAAAACGAATTAAGTGCAAATGGCTTATAAAACAACATTTAGAGGAATTGTTCAAGGGGTCGGTTTCCGACCCTGGCTTTATCGTGAATGTGTGAAAAAAAACTTAAGAGGATTTGTGAGAAATACAGGAGAGTCAGTAGAGTTATTCACAGACAAAAAAATTGGACTTAATCAGCTACTTAGGAATAAACCTGAACTTGCTAGAATAATCTCATCAGAAATAACTCAAACCAAAACAAAACTTCCCCAGGAATTTTTGATTAAACCCAGTCAAAAATCATCGACAAGCATTACAGTTCCACCTGATATTTCTATTTGCAAAGATTGCCTGCAAGAGATTTTTGATCCAGAAAACCGCCGATATCAATATCCTCTCATAGCTTGTACAAATTGTGGCCCTAGATTTAGCATTGTGAAAGACTCACCCTATGACAGAAAAAACACTGCTATGTACAAATTCCCTCTCTGCCTAGCGTGCAAAGCTGAATACGCTAATCCGAATACTAGATGGTACCATGCTGAAACCACTGCTTGCCCGAAGTGCGGTCCAAAATGCAATTTGTATTACAAAAACAAATTACAAAAACCTAAAAGCTTGATTAAAAAAACAGCTCAGCTAATATCACAAAATAAGATTATTGCGATTAAAGGCGTTGGCGGATTTCATTTAGTTTGTAATGCAAAATCTAGGACAGTAAAAAAGCTTCGCCAAATTACAGGCCGACCCACAAAGCCATATGCTTTGTTAATCAAAAACCTAGAAACAGCCAAGAAACTTTGTTATACAAATAAATTAGAAGAAGAATATCTACAAAGCCAGGCCAGGCCAATAGTAATTTGCCAGAAGAAAAAAGCCAAATCTCTGAACAGCACTTCTCCACTAAACTCTCTGGGTCTAATTTTACCCTATACTGGCCTGCATTATTTGCTTTTTGAGCATATAGATGAACCTCTGATTTTTACTTCTGCAAATTTGCCAGATAAGCCCCTGACAACAAAACGCTCTGAGCAATTCGTAGATTATGTCCTAGATCATAATAGACAAATTACTAATCCAATAGACGATTCAGTAATAAAAATTATTAGTAACCAGGCTTTGCTTTTGAGAAAAGCTCGGGGGTATGCACCCGGAACAGAATTTGAGGGCGGGTCACAACCCGCCCCTACACCACGGAACAGACACTCTTTAGCCCTGGGCGCAGAACAGAATAATACTTTCTGTTTTAGTAAATACATATCTCAACACCAGGGCAACACTAGAAATCCGGCAACACTAAAGCGTATGCAGAAAAATTTACAGAAGCAATTAAAACTTCAAGCTTTTGAGCCTAAGCAAGTAATTACAGATTTGCATCCCGAATATAGAACACCTCAATTTGGCAAAAGCTTAGCCCCGAAACTAAAGATTCCACATAAACAAATTCAGCATCACTTAGCTCATCTGAAATCAGTTGCGGCAGAGCATGGCATAGAAGAATTCATTGGTATCGCGGCCGATGGCGCTGGCTATGGCTTAGACAATACTATCTGGGGAGGAGAAATTATTAGAGTTAATAAGAATAAATGGCAGCGAGTTGGCTCATTGGAATTGCAACCAATGCTCGGAGGAGATTTGGCAACAAAGGAACCAACTAGAATGCTCTTCGGAATCCTAGCTAGATTTTTGGATGAACAAAAATTGTATTCAGTAATGCACAAACATTATGCTCAAAAACAGCTCAAACTTCTCTACTCTCAATTCAAACAAAACTATGATATTACTCAGACGAGTAGTACTGGCCGAATCTTAGATGCCATATCTGCCCTACTTGGCTTCTGCGCTAAACGAACTTACGAAGGCGAACCTGCAATAGTCCTAGAATCAGAATCTACTACTCCATACAAAATTCCTAAACCTATCATTTCTGTTGACCAGGGCGGGTCACGACCCGCCCCTACATTACGAATACTAGAAACCACACCTCTATTCAAATATTTACTCAAAAATTTGCATAAAAACAAATCTAAACTAGCCGCAACAGCTCAGCTATATTTAGCCAAAGGCTTTCTAGAATTAGCTAAGCAAAATAATCCCAATAATTTACCAATTCTATTCTCTGGCGGTGTGGCTTACAACAAAATCATTACGACCTATCTCACCAATAACCAAGTCCTCATCAATAAAAAAATCCCCCCTGGAGATGGTGGGATTAGTTATGGACAGATAACTGCTATTTAGCAAGACTCGCTACAAAATCACAAAAACTCTCGGAATTATTCTTACCGTAATCTTTCTCTACAAATTCTTTAGCACTTATCCATTTGTATTTGATTATGTTTTCGTCAGAAGCAGGATTACTCTCTAAATCAATCTCCCCGCCATCAAGTTCGCATTCGAATGTATGACAAATCACCCAAGATTCATCTTCATGATATGACGTATACCACCAAACCCCAGATGGCTTAGCATTTTTCACTTTGAGCCCAACTTCTTCAGCGACTTCTCTATCAATGGCTTCATATGGCGTCTCGCCGTATTTTATTTTGCCACCAGGAATATCCCAAAAAATCTTACCAGCAATATCATGCTGGATAAATAGATACTTATTATCTTTTTTGATTAGCGCTTTTACAGCGCTTTTTACTGGGGGCATTTGTTTAACAAATTCTCGGTACCAGCTTACCTTCTGCTTTAAGCAGTGGTACGGTAGTTAGATCATTTTTGAGCCAGACGCCTGAGCCAGAACTGACTTCACCTATAATTCTAGCTTGCTTGTTATATTTTTGCAAAGATTTGAGAATTCTGGCAGCATCTTTTTCCTTGGCTCCGCAAATAAA
>CAYSJE010000005.1:0-12777 GCA_964431345.1 uncultured Candidatus Saccharibacteria bacterium | reverse complement strand
TGCCCGTAATGGCATGAACAGCAAAAATGGCAAAATAGACGGCAAACCTTTTCATCTGGTGCTACTAGCCAAGAATGAAGAGGGCTATAAGAATTTAGTCAAACTAACCTCAGAGGCTCATACTCGAGGTTTTTATTATAAGCCGAGAATTGATATTGAATTGCTAGAAAAGCATTCTGAGGGTTTGATTGCGCTGTCTGCCTGTATCCAAGGCGAAGTCGCCTACTACTCTATTATCGATCAAGATGACAAAGCCGAAGCCAGTGCTAAAAAATATCTAGAAATATTTGGCCCAAACAATTTCTTTCTAGAATTACAACATCACCCAAGTATAGAGAAGCAAGCTATTGCGAACAAAAAATTGATCGAGCTTTCTAAGAAACTTGGTATTGGATTGGTCGCGACAAACGACTCTCATTATTTAAACAAAGACGATAACGAAGCACAGGATTTATTACTTTGTATCCAAACAAAAAATACAGTCAATGACGAGAAACGCGGACTCAGAATGATCGATGAAGATTTTTCTTTTCGTTCTCCTCAAGAAATGGCTAAAGACTTTGCTCATGTTCCAGAAGCAATTTCTAATACTGTAAGAATCGCCGAGCGCTGTAATTTTGATTTCAAAAACCCCGGACTAATTCTGCCTGACATGCCAATCCCCAAAGGTGAAACTAATTCTTCTCATCTAAAAAAAGAAACCTATCAGGGAATTAGAAAATTACTTAAGCGCGAGCCAAATGAAGAAGAAAAACGTCGCTTAGATTATGAACTCAAAGTCATCACCGAAAAAAAACTAGAGTCATATTTCTTTCTCTGCAAAGATTTCACAGATTTCATGCACAAAGAAAAAATCCCAACCACAACTAGAGGCTCAGCTGCTGGGAGTTTTGTTTCTTATGCTCTCGGGATTACCACCGCTAATCCCCTTTTCTTTGATCTGCCTTTTGAGAGATTTCTAAACCCACTACGCCCTAAACCACCTGACATTGATTTAGATATTGCAGATTCCGAACGAGACAAAGTAATTAATTATGCGATTGAAAAATACGGCAAACCTAACGTTGCCCAGATTATTACTTTTGGAAGAATGAAAGCCAAAGCTGCTATTCGCGATGTCGGACGCGCCCTTGATTATCCATATGACTTCTGTGACAAACTAGCTAAATTAATTCCAGGCGGCCCAGGAGTTACTTTGAAGAAAGCTCTGCAAGAAATACCAGAATTTAAACAGGCCTACAACACGGATCCCTCAGCTAGAAAAGTGATTGATTTTGCTAAAAAACTTGAGGGCATTGCTAGACATGCATCTGTCCACGCCGCCGGTATTGTGATCACTCCAGACGCAATGACAAAATATGTCCCAGTACAATATGATACGGATAGCAGTATGATGTTAACGCAATTCGAGATGACGGAGCTAGAAGAAATTGGCTTAGTGAAAATGGATTTCTTAGGCCTTTCTAATCTAAGTACTATCAGGCGAGCAGTGAAAATTCTAGAATTCACTAAAAACGAAAAAGTAGATGTCAAAAACCTCCCTCTAGACAATAAAAAAACCTATGAATTACTAAGTAAGGGAGAAACACTTGGTTTGTTCCAAGTTGAGTCAGCTGGCATGCGAAGAAATCTAAAACAGCTTAAACCAGAGCAGATTTTTGACATTGGTGCTATGCTGGCACTTTACAGACCTGGCCCAATGGAAAACATCCCAGCTTACATTGAAAACAAAAATAATACCGACAAAATTTCTATAATAGACAAGAGAATGGAGCCTATTCTAGAAAAGTCTTACGGTGTGATAACTTATCAAGATGATGTTTTACTAATTGCCATTGAGGTTGGAGGATATGACTGGGAGACTGTCGATAAGTTTAGAAAAGCCATGGGAAAGAAGATCCCAAAACTTATGGCTGAACAAAAAAGTAAATTTATCAAAGGAGCCCAAGAAGGTGGCATGTCCCGCGCTGATGCTAAAAAACTTTTTGATCTAATGGAACCATTTGCTGGATATGGATTTGGCAAGGCTCATGCGGCAGCTTATTCTCTAGTAACCTACCAAACCGCTTATTTGAAAGCTCATTACCCAACTGAATTTATGGCAGCACTTTTAGCCGCTGACCAAGAAAGCACAGATCGAGTTGTGTTAGAAGTAAATGAATGCGACAGACTGGGCATAGAAGTTTTGCCACCGTCGGCAAACGAAAGCTTCAAAGATTTCACGGTTGTTGCGAGCGAGGGAGAAACGCTGGCAACTTCCAAAACTATTCGCTTTGGATTAGCAGCTATTAAAAATCTTGGCGCCAATGTCATTGAAGATATTCTGAAAGCCCGCGGAGAAAGTAAATTTGCAAGTATCGAAGATTTTATTAAAAGAGCTTACACAGGTGCCATGAACAGAAAATCGCTAGAAGCTCTGATTAAATCAGGGGCCATGGACGATCTAGGCGAGCGAAAAAGATTGCTAGGTAATGTCGATACTCTACTCCACTTTGCGAAGACACAGTTTCAAGCTGTAGCTAATGGTCAGACTGATTTATTTGGTTGCACAGAAATCCCTTGCCCAAAACTAAAGCTTACAGAAATCCCTGCTGCTGACAAAAAGGAAAGACTTACTTGGGAAAAAGAATTACTTGGTCTCTATGTTTCTGAGCATCCTTTATCCGAATACAAAGACTTGATAGAAAAATGTGCCTTCACAACCAATCAACTCACAGAATCGTCAGTCGGTAAAAAAATCAGAATCGCGGCAATCATCACAGACGTCAGAAACATCGTAACTAAAAAAAACAAGCCAATGGCTTTTGTGCGAATAGAAGATGTAACTGGGACACTAGAAGTTGTTGTTTTCCCAAATCTTTTTGCTCAAAATCCTGGGCTATGGAAAGAAGACAACATGCTACTTATCACCGGCAAAGTTGACAATCGCGATGATGAACTCAAAATTCTAGCTGACTCAGCCCAGCACCTCACCAATGAAATTAATCCTGAAAAATTAGACAATATCGACATAGCTAGCAAAGAGAATCTAGCACCCAAACAAAAGCTCTCAGATGATTATTTGTATATAAAAGTTCCTGAGAATTGTTCTCCAGATAAGTTTCAAGAAATCAAACAGGCTCTAAATTCGGCTGATAAAGGTCTGCACAAAGTCGCGCTACTGCTCCCAAAAGAAGACCAGAAGTATCAAAAACTTGAAACGAATTTCTTGGTCAAAAAAGATGACCTGTTAAAAGTTAGATTAGAAAAAGTCCTGGGACCCGGGACTGTAAGTAAATAAATATATGAAAGAAAACATTGAAACTATTATTAATGCCGTTGTGCTAAACGAAGAACTTTCAGCGAATATTCAGCTAAAAGTTCTAGACAATTTAATCCCCCTTGCTGGACCATCAGGAAAACAAGACATTCAGGATTATCTGGCCACTCAAACAAAAACCAAATCACAAGTAACTATCAACCTTGCTCAGAATGCACTGGATTGGTTGAATAACAAATAATCTTATGACTTTTTTTGAAAAAGAAGGCTCATCAGTAGCTGTACTCAAGCCAGAAGAAATGATTACTGAAAAAGATAGAGAAATATCAACCCCTCCCACAATTGAGGAAAAGATCGCAATGTATGTAGAAGAAGTTCGTAAGCTTGAAAGTAAATTAACCTCTCCAGAATCGAGAGTCGTCGCTCAAAAATTCCATGATTGGTTCCACGATGGCAAACTAGCCGGTCACTATGAGAAAAGCTTTGAACCAAATGGGGAATATCACGGAGAAAAAGAGTTTATTAGTGACAAGCTGACGAGAGAATTAACTGGCAAAGAAAACAAAGTCCTTCAGTGGCGTAGTATTGAAAAATTTGCCAGCACTGAGAAAGCTAGCCCAAAACTTCAAGTTGTATTCACAGATACCCCGGAAGCTAAACAAGACCAACTTGCCTTGCGCGATATCTTGGATGAATATAACGCAGCTTTAAATGAACACCATGAAAAAGCAAGTATCCATGATAGCCTTACAGGACTGTACAACAGAAAAGCAACCCTAGATGCCTATCAAAGAGAAATTAAAATACTCAAAAAATTTAAGTCTGAAGGCCGTAACCCAGAAAAAACTCCTTATCTAGTTAATTTTGACATTGATGAGTTCAAGGAGATAAACGATACTGAAGGACATCCTGCCGGCGATGAAAAATTAATCCAAATTACTGGATTAATTAAAACTTTTTTCAAGCGTGACAGTGATATCATTGCCAGACCAGGCGGAGATGAGTTCATCATCATGACTCGCTGGCAAGATCAATCAGAATTAGTAGAAGCTTTACAAAATCTGAACGAAGCTGCTTCCAAAATTGTCAAAGGCCTTTCTATTGGATTTTCTATCATTAGCCCGACTGATACTGGTCAAACAACACAAGGATCATATACGCAGGCCGATACTGCCATGTACAAATCAAAAAGGACTAAAAATGAGCCTGTAAGATCTATTTTCCTTGCTGAAACTGAAGACGATCAAACTATCTATACAGCACTACCAATGCAACCCAAAAAATAATTTTCTATGCACACGACTAGCCTTCGACAAACACAAACTTCATACAAAAAGCCTTTCGCAATTATTGTGGGAATAATTATTGCAGTTATTATTTTGTTAGTGTTTATTTCTGTAGGAAGAGTGACTATTACTGTTAGCAAAAAGTACGATAGCCTGCCAGTAGATTTCAACGCGGAGGTAGTTCCTAAAAATGAAGCTAAAGGAGACAAGATTCCCGGCCGAGTAATGAGCACGGTGATTTCTGGCACAGAAAAAATTACGGAGATAGACAAGAAAGAAGTAGACAAGCCAGCAACAGGCAAAGTAATTATTCACAACAAGCTAGATCATAACCAGCCTTTAATCGCTACTACTCGCTTACTCACTGAAGACGGGACACTATTTAGACTAAAAAACAGAGTTGATTTAAAAGCCCATTCTACTGTAGAAGCAGAAATTTATGCTGACCAACCTGGGTCATCTGGAGAAATTGAACCAACTAAATTTACAGTCCCGGGCATCTGGCAAGAATGGCAAGACAAAATTTATGCCGAAAGCACCGAGCCAACTTCTGGTGGATTTGGAGAAGCGGATTTTATTTCTGAAGAAACTCTCACAAAAGGCACAGAGCAAGCCATAGAAAAAATCAAAGAATCAGGTAAGCAACAATTACAACAGCAATTAACTAGCAACGAAAAAGTCTTAGACGAAGCAATTGATATAGAAATTCTCTCTTCAACTGCTTCCGCCCAAGCAGATACTCTGGCTAGTGAGTTTTCTGTCACCGCTGAAATCAGATTGACAACTGTTGTTTTTGATGAAGATAAACTATTTGAATTAGCAGAAAATAAACTAAAAGAACAAATCCCAAGCAACGTCACAACCGAATCTATACCTCGTGAATCATTGTCATATACGCTAGAATTATTTGACCTAGAAAAACAAACAGCTACTCTCGCCACTCACCTAGAAGCCCAGACTGTTTCTGATCTAGACCCCAGCTTGATTGAGAAGGGAAAACTAATTGGCCGGACAGAAGAAGAAGTTATTGATTATCTAAATCGCAAGCAAGATATCGGAGAGGTAGAAGTTAAGTTTTCTCCAAGCTGGCTCAAAACGATCCCAGCTAACGAAGAAAAAATCGAAGTTAAATTTAAAGATTGACATCTTCGAATTTCTGGCCTATAGTTAACCTACAATTATTTGGTTGTGGTAAATACCAATTACCCTTTCGCCGCCACCCTTTGGGCTACGGCGCAATACCAAGCTGACCAGCCTGTAATTACAGAGGAAGCCAGCCGCTCACTCAAGTGTTATTGAGAAACCAAGTTTTTATTGGATGGGACCGTGAGAGGTAGATAGACCTTCTTACTCCAAAACGCGCTGCGTTTTGCTGTAGGAAGGTTTATTTAATTATTGTGAAACAAATATGAACGAAGAAAAATTGGAAATCATGCGCCACTCTGGCGCTCACATTATGGCGGCAGCAATTTATGAACTATTCCCTGATGCAAAATTTGGCACGGGACCAGCTATTGAAGATGGCTTTTACTATGACATTGACCTACCCCGCACGCTGATCCCTGAAGATTTGCCTAACATCGAAGCTAAGATGAAAGAAATTATTAAAGCCAATCATAGCTTTGAACGCAAGGAAATCTCACGGGAAAAAGCAATTGAATTATTCAAAAAGGCAGGACAAAATTACAAAGTAGAATTACTAGAAGAAAAAGACGATAGTGAGACAATTTCTATTTATAAGTCTGGTAATTTTGTAGATCTCTGTACTGGCCAACACTTAGACTCAACTGGTGAGATGAAAGCTTTTAAGCTAGACCGAATTGCTGGTGCTTATTGGCGCGCTGATGAGAAAAACAAAATGATGCAGCGCATTTACTCTCTAGCATTTGAGACTAATAAAGATATTAGAAAATTCGAAAAACAGAGAGAGGAAGCTAAGAAAAGAGATCATCGGAAATTAGGTAAGGAACTAGACTTATTTACTTTTAGCGATCTGGTCGGCAAAGGCCTTCCCCTATTCACTCCCAAGGGCGCAACTATCAAAAGAATTTTAGAGCGCTATATTATTGATGAAGAAATTAAACGTGGCTACCAACACGTCTGCACTCAAGATTTAGCCAAAGTTGATTTATATAGAAAGTCCGGTCATTACCCTTACTACAAAGATACAATGTATCCAGCTATGAAAGTAGATGACGAAGAATTGATTTTGCGACCAATGGCCTGCCCCCATCACTTTGAACTATACAAATCAAGCCCTAAAAGTTATCGAGATATGCCAATGCGAATAGCAGAAGTTGCTAAACTGTATCGCTATGAAAAATCTGGCGAGTTAACAGGACTAATTAGAGTTCGCGATTTTTGTCTAGCAGACTCCCATATAATCTGCAAAGAAGATCAAGCCAAAGATGAGTTAAAAGGCGTATTAAAATTGATCGATGACGTCTCTGCCGCCATGGGACTCAAAAAAGGCGAGAACTATAGATATAGACTTTCTCTCGGGAACAGAAATGACACAGAAAAATATTTTAAGAACGACAAAGCCTGGGATGAATCAGAAAAAATCTTGCGAGAAGTCTTAGAAGAACTAAAAGCTCCTTTCTTTGAAGTTGAAGACGAGGCTGCTTTCTATGGCCCAAAAATTGACATACAAATGAAAAACGTAAATGGCAAAGAAGACACTGCCTTCACCGTACAATATGATTTTTGTATGCCAGAAAAATTTGACCTAACTTTCAAAAATGAAAAAGGTGAACAGGAAAAAGCCGTCGTTATTCATCGCTCTTCGATAGGATCAATTGAGAGAACAATTGGATTCTTGATCGAACATTACGCTGGTGCCTTCCCTACCTGGCTAGCTCCAGTACAAATGAAAATTTTGCCAGTAGCTGACAAATTCAACGAAGCTGCTCAGAAACTCGCCCAAGAATTCAGAGAATTAGACTTAAGACCTGAATTAGATTTAGACACAGAATCAGTCGGTAAAAAAATCAGACAGGCTCAATTGGAAAAAGTCCCTTATATGCTAGTCTTTGGTGAGAAAGAGGAAAAATCTGATAACCTAGCTGTGCGATCTAGAGTGACTGGAAAAACGGAAGAGATGTCTAAAGATGATTTTGTAAAGATGATTAAGAAAGAAATTAGTGCAAAAAAGTAAAACTTATCACATCAAAACCTTTGGCTGTCAGAGGAACAAATCAGATTCAGAGCGAATTACAACTGTAATTGAGTCAGCCGGATATAATGAATCATCTCTAAAAAATGCTGATTTAGTGATCTTTAATACTTGCTCTGTCCGGCAAATGGCTGAAGACAGAGCGCAAGGTCAAATTCACGAAGCCAAAAAGCGAAGCCAGCAAACAGTCGTTACTGGTTGCCTCAAAAACCAAGAAGATTTCCAGAAAAAGCAAAGTGAAGTAGATCTGTTTATTGATATCGAGGATATTGCAGATCTGCCTAACAAACTTAATATGCCAAAACACGATTGCTCACACTGCCAGAAAAGCAACTGCCACGACCAGAAAAACTATTTGAATATCAAGCCAAAATACACTCATAAATCGCAAGCCTACGTGCCAATCATTACGGGCTGTGATAATTTTTGTACTTACTGCATTGTGCCGCATGTCAGGGGTCGAGAAAAATCTAGATCACCAGAATCAATTCTTACAGAAATAAAAGCCTTGGTTTCCAGTGGCTGCCAGCAAATTACGCTGCTAGGCGAGAATGTAAATAGCTATAAGCACGAAGCTAAAGGTAGCCTCGACCCCGAGGTCGAGGCTACCAAAATAAGCTTTGTTGATTTACTGAAACAAATTACAGATTTAGCTGGGGAATTCAGAGTTTTCTTCATAACTTCTAACCCTAAAGATTTTTCTGTAGGATTAGTGAAACTTGTAGCAGAAAACAAAAAACTGTGCCCGTATTTACACTTACCTATCCAGTCCGGAAGCAATAAAATTTTGGTGGCCATGAATCGTAAATACACTAGAGAACAGTATCTAGATTCTATTTCTGAAATCAAAAAACAAATTCCTGATGCCGCGATTACTTCTGATATAATTGTTGGTTTTCCGGGGGAAACAGAGGAAGATTTCCAGAAATCAGTTGAAATTTGTGAAGAAGTTAAGTTTGATCAGGTCTATATCGCTCGCTTCTCTCCCCGCCCAGGCACTGCTGCTGAAAAACTTGAAGATGATGTGCCTCTAAACGAAAAGAAAAAGCGCGAGAAAATACTTGTAGACATAGTTAAAAAAACGGCCCTAAGCAAAAATGAGCAGTTGATTGGTAAGACTAACAAAGTACTAGTTGAAACTAGCAAGCCTGAGAATAGTAAATTTGTAAATTTCGGTAAGAACGAAAATTTCAAAACAGTGAAGTTTGAAAGTGATAAGTATTTAAGTGACACAATGGTTTCTGTAGAAATAACAGAGGCTATAGAATGGGGATTGTATGGCAAACAAATCTAAACTAATCATAATCTGCGGGCCAACTTCTAGTGGGAAGTCTGGTTTAGCGATGAAACTTGCTCCAGAATTTTCTGGAGAAATTGTGATTGCCGATTCTAGACAAGTTTACAAAGACCTAACTATTGGAACTTCTAAGCCAACAAAGAAAGATCAACAGCAAGCCCCACATCACCTAGTAGATATCGTTGAGCCTAGCAAAGTTTTTACTGTTGGCCAGTACAAGAAAATTGCTGAGAAAGCAATTGCCGATATTCATGCGAGAAACAAGCTGCCGTTTTTAGTTGGCGGGACTGCTTTATATATCGATTCTGTTGCGAGAGGTTTGGATATTCCCGAGATAGAGCCAGATCAAAAATTAAGAAACAAATTAGAAAAACAAACTGAAACCGAGCTATTTGCTAAGCTCGAAGAGTTAGATCCAGAATTTGCCAAGCAAGTAGATAAGCAAAACAAACGCAGATTAGTCAGAGCTATAGAAGTTTGCGAAAAGTCTGGCCAAAAATTCTCAGACCTCAGAAAGAAAAAGCCTGTACCTTATGAAACTTTATTTCTAGCTATTAAATGGCCCAGGGAAGAATTGTACAACAGAATTGATGAAACTGTGGAAGATATGATCGAGCAAGGATTGCTAGACGAGGTGAAAGGATTATTAGCAGCCGGGCTTACTTATGAAAGACTAGATAATTTAGGGCTTGAATATAGATTTGCTAGTCAGATTGTTGCTAAAAAAATTAGCGAAGACGAAGGCGTGCAGAAATTAAAATACGCCTCGCATCAATTTGCTAAGCGCCAACTCACCTGGTTCAGGAAATATAGGGATCTGCATTGGCTAGAGCCAGAAGAAGCCGAAACACAGGCTAGAAAAATATTGCAATCCCGTACTTGATTAGATGATTGAATGCACGAGGTATGTGTAGAGACGCTGCATTGCAGCGTCTCTGTCATTAACAGCAAAAGCCGTTGCAATGCAACGGCTCTACATATAGCTTGGAGTAATTTTAAAATCCACAAGTACAGGAAGATTCATTCCCCCATCACCATCACAGAAACTGTCCGATCTCTTTTTCTATCCAGCTCTACAAAAAAGACTCGCTGCCATCGCCCAAAATTTATTTTGGTATCTACTATGTTCAGAGATTCACTTGTCCCTAGCAAAACTGCGTTGCAATGCGAATGGCCATTCTGACATTCACCTTTGCACATATTAACTGTTCTGATTTCAAAATTATCGTGATTATACTCGCCATCAGGAGAAAATAATTCCTGCCATTGTTTTGTGAGATCTTTTAGTAGCAAAGGCTCGTTTTCATTTACAAAGACAGCTGAAGAAGTATGCTTTGACTGGACATTGACAATGCCGTTTTTTATTCCAGCTTTAGCTACAATTTTTTCTACTTGAGTTGTTATATCTTTGAAGTCATACTTTTTTTTCGTCTTGAACTTGATCTCTTCATGAAATGTTTTCATATAAGCTTTTTCTTCAAAATTTCTATGGTTTTCTGTGGATTAGCTTTACCTTTTGATTCCTTCATAACTTGTCCTATGAGGAACTGCAGGGCGTTTTCTTTGCCAGCTTTATAATCGCCAACTGGCCCAGAATTATTTTTTATAATTTCATCGGCAATCGCTTCGATTTCGCTATCATCTCCCATTTGTTTCAAATCTCTTTCTTCTATGATTTGCGATGGATCCTGCCCTGTTTTGTACATTTCACCCAAGACTTGCTGGGCGGCTGAACTATTAATCTCGCCCTTGTCTACAATATTGATAAACTCAGCCATATTCTCCGGTGTAATTTTGATTGCACTAAATGAAACGCCATCCTCTTTAGTATATTTCAAAATCTCACTCAAAATCCAATTAGCTACTAATTGACCAGCACTAGACTCCTTCTCTCTTTCTCCATCTACTTCATCCCAAGCTTTGAGCTCTGAAACAGTGTCTTCGAAAAACTCGCCGATATCTGGAGTACTCGCCAAAATCTTGGCATCAGTTGATTTTATCTTCATTTGCTCGACAAAGCGCTGTTCACGCTGGATAGGCATCTCTGGTAAATCATGCTTAACTTCTTCCACAAATTCACGAGAAATTTCCAATGGCGGCAAATCTGGCTCAGGAAAATATCTGTAATCGTGAGCTTCTTCTTTTGATCTCTGTTTTGTGGTAACCCCTTGCATATCATCCCAGCCCTTAGTTTCTTTTTTCGTCTCCCCTTCTTTGCCCTCACTAATCAACTCTTGCAATCTTTTTTCTTCAAAACTCAAAGCTCTTTCTACAGATCGAAAAGAATTCATATTTTTAATTTCTACAATTGCAGTAGTTCGATCCCCATCTCTAATACTTATATTTGCGTCACAGCGCATCTGCCCTTTTTCCATATCAGCATCAGAAACTTTCAGAGCTCGGAGCATTTTCTGAACTTCTTGTAGTAATGCTTTTGCTTCTGCTGGAGATTTAATGTCAGGATCTGTCACTATTTCCATAAGTGGTGTTCCTGATCGATTATAATCAACGAGGCTATAATCTTTGCCTTCCGGATGGATAAGCTTGCCAGCATCATTCTCTAAGTGAATTCTGGTCAAGCCAATTTCTTTTTCTCCCAATTTAAGTTTTCCCGGACCACAGATAGGTTTGTCATATTGCGAAATTTGATAGCCACTTGGCAGATCAGGATAGAAATAGTTTTTGCGATCAAACTTAGAAAATTCCGGAATTTCACAATCAAAAGCTAGCCCAGTCAAAACCGCAAACCGAACTGCTTGCTCATTAATAACCGGGAGAGTCCCTGGGTGCCCCATACAAATAGGACAGACATTTTTGTTTGGAACAACATCCTGAGTCTCATTAGCACAACCACAGAACATTCCCGATTTTGTTTTTAGTTGGGCATGAATTTCGAGCCCAATAACTGTCTCCATATTTAGAAATTTACATTTTTATTTTGACCGCCGGCCCCATTGTTGTAGTCAAAACTACTTTGCCAATAAATTCGCCTTTTAATTTTGTCGGCTCACTTTTTTTGACTGCCTCTAAAAATGACTCTACATTACTTAGCAAGTCTTTAGTATCGAAAGAAATCTTTCCTAGCATTTGGTGAATATTTCCGCCATTGTCCATTCGGAAATCTATTTTCCCGCCCTGCAATTCTTTTACAGCCTTGGCTACATCAGGTGTCACTGTTTCTGTCTTTGGATTCGGCATGAGCCCCTTAGGCCCTAGAATCGGAGCGATCTGACCTAGAAATTTCATCATGGCAGGCTCAGCTACAGCGACATCAAAATCGATTTTCTTTTTCTGTTTAATCTCTTTGATTAACTCTTCTCCACCAATAACTTCTGCTCCAGCAGCTTTGGCTTCCTTTTCTTTCGAGCTGACACAAAAAACCGCGATCCGTTTGGATTTACCAGTTTTGGCTGGTAAAACTACCGTCCCGCGAACCATCTGTGACCCTTGTGAAGGATCAATATTTAGATGCATATGCAATTCTAGACTCTGATCAAATTTTGTCTTAGAATTTTCTTTGAGAAATTCAATAGCTTCTTCTGCAGAATAGGTCTTACCTGGCTCAACTGCTTTTTTCTCTGTTTGATAACGTTTGCCGTGTGACATAGTATTTATGCTGTGGTACGAACCCCCGAAGTCGCGCCGAAACCGTGCCGTAGCCCGAAGGGCGAAGGCAGGCGAAGACGGGTTGACTTAACCGAGGTCCCACTTTAGACTAATTATATTGCTAGTATAACCACATCTTATGAAAATTGCAATA
>CAYSJE010000004.1:0-13119 GCA_964431345.1 uncultured Candidatus Saccharibacteria bacterium | reverse complement strand
AGAACAAAATGCCGCCCGACAAGGTGTCTTAGTTATTCGGATTCAAGACATAAGTGGCCAGCCAGATTATATAGCTATCGAAGAATTAGCAAAGGCTATAAGTGAACAGCGAACTAATATTCAGAAAGCTAATCAAATTATAGACTGGACTAGTGGGGCTATTGGCCTAAACGCCCTAACAAAATTTGCTCAGAAAAGTGAGACCTTAGAAGACTTAGATTTGGGGCATAAAGTAATCATCTCAATTACAGACAAAGCAAGTGCGTCTTCCAGAATTGCTCAGCAAACATTTGACTTAGTTAAGCCAGAATTTATTCTACTAACCAACTCATCTGTTCTACCAAATATTATTGCGAATAAAGATGCCAGCACAATTTTGGAAGACATGCGAATGTCTAGTGCTGATTATAAAATTATTGGCATTCACAGTGAACGCAGTGTTAAAGAACTTGGCTGGGTAAATTTCATGTCTTACACGATTAATTACATGATAAACAACGGGGTGCCGATAAACACGATCTTCTTGATTTTGATGATCCCGATTATCGCGACGATTATTTCCCTTGCCAGACAAATTATTGGAGTGAAAGCATTTGGCCTATATATTCCAACGATTCTAACCCTTGCTTTCTTGGTCACTGGTATTAAATACGGGTTAGCTATTTTTGTGGCTATTTTGATTGTTGGGACACTGATTAGGTTGGTGTTAAAATATCTGCGGATTCTATACCTACCTCGCATGGCAATTGTTTTGACAACGGTTGCTATTGCAATATTTGCTATGTTTGTTTTAGGAGCTTACACTCACCGCACGGGATTTATAGCTATTTCTATTTTCCCAATTCTAATCATCGCCATTCTCTCAGAAGAATTTGTCAAAGTCCAAATTGAAAAAGGACTCTGGGCAGCCATGCAACTAGCTATAGAAACCCTAATAATCTCTACCGCTTGTTATTACTTAATTAGCTGGGAATCACTGCGAATATTCTTCTTGAGTTATCCTGAGACAATTCTCTTAACTATTCCGATAAACTTCCTACTAGGTAAATGGACAGGGCTTAGGATTGAAGAATACATTCGATTTAGACAACTGAGAAAACATGGTAAATCCTCGTGACATCCTAGGGATGAATGCACGTAACTTGCGTTACATACGTCCCCATAACTTGCGCCGCGCTCTCCGGATTGCTGACTCAAAAATTTTGAGTAAGAAAATTCTAGACGAAGCTAATATCCCTACCCCAAAAATGCACGGTCACTTCGAATTCCGCAAGGACTTCGATTCTTTTGATTGGGATAAATTACCTGGCAACATTGTTCTAAAACCTAACCTTGGATTTGGGGGAGGTGGAATTATTGTATTTTCTAAAAAGAAACCTGGCGACGATGGTCAGCCAATATGGATAACTAATGACGGGGAAGAATATGCAATAGAAGACATCAAGAGTCATATCATGAATATTCTAGACGGGCAGTTTTCCCTGCAAAACATCCCTGACATTGCCTTTTTCGAAGAACAAATTATCACCCATCGTGATTTTAGAAAATACACTTACAAAGGACTGCCTGATATTCGCGTGATTGTTTATAACAATGTCCCCGTGATGGCGATGATGCGCTTGCCGACCAAATGGTCAAAAGGCAAAGCTAACTTAGTCCAGGGTGCGATTGGGGTTGGGATTGATATGGCTACCGGACGCACAACCACAGCAGCTATTAAAAAACCTGTTCGAAAACAAGTTATAGAGCACCCTGATACAAAGCAAGATCTAAAAGGGCTTGCTGTCCCCTATTGGAATGAGGTTTTAGAGATGGCTATAAAATGCCAACAATTAACCGGCCTAGGTTTTTTAGGAGCAGATATCTCTATTGATGAAAAAATTGGGCCACTAATTTTGGAACTCAATGCCCGGGCTGGCCTAGAGATTCAAAACGTAAATATGGCACCACTCGCTAGCCGACTACGTCGCGTAGAGGGTCTTAAAGTTGAATCAATTGAGAAGGGAGTTCGCCTAGCTAAGGAATTGTTTGGTGGTGGTAGTGAAAAGAAAGTAGATGAGCTGATTAGCAAACCTGTAATTAGCGCCAAGGAAGCGATTGAGGTTATTGCCCCTGACGGATCTCGCCGTCGTGTGTTTGCCAGAATTGATACTGGCGCAGGCTTAAGCTCAGTCGACTCTGACTTGGCCAAAAAATTAAGCTTAGAGACAACAAAAGAGAGTGTCGGTGTTAAAAGTTCTTTGGGAAAAGAAAAGAGAGATTTGGTTAACCTTAATTTTTCTTTAGCTGGGGAAAAAGTTGAGACTCAGGCAACCATCACCGATCGGTCAAACTTGAAGTTCCCTGTCATTATTGGACGCAAAGATTTAGATCCATTTATTATTGACCCAGGTAGAAAAGAAAGGGAAGCAAGCAGTAAAAAACTAGACTACAAAAAAATCGACGAGATTTTAGTGGATGTTAATAGAAATTTACACCTCCTCTCCTATTTAACCCCCACAAACCTTACTAGTGAAAAAGAAAAGTTTTTTAGCGAAGAAGACTATTCTCCGCAATTCACTTATGACAAACCCGTAGAAAACGAGCTGAAACTTCTGCAATCAAGAATTGAAAGGTATAAACTTTCTGATGACAAAACGGTTCTTGGAAAAATCTTTTATCGTAAACAACAAGAAATTATCAAAAAAATAGAGCTTATTAATTCTATCGGGACTCCGACTTTTACAGAGGCATCTATTGAATTATACGGAGAGCCAGATGAAAAACTGAGTGAGCACGCGGATAAAAACTACCACAACAAAAAGATTAGTAAAAAAGATGAACCTTTTCTCAGTGAAAAGAATGTAATCAGCACTATTAAGGATTTCTTCAAAAAAGCTGACCTGCCCTATAAAATTGTTGTTTTAGATGACCTCTCCGCAAGAATCAGTGTTAAGGCTACAAATAAGCTGACTCTTATAAATCTGCGCGGTGGTGCAAAATTCAAATATAGTGACTTACTTGGAACCCTAGCCCATGAAGTGGAAACGCATGTTTACAGGTACGCAAACGGGCAAAAACAACCTTACAAAATATTTGGTGAAGGATTGGCCGGTTATTTAGCAACGGAAGAGGGCTTAGCTATCTATAATAAAGAGCGTATTTATCATAACCCTCGAAAATTCGTAACTCGTTGTCTAAAAGTTTTAGCCGTAAACACAGCCCTGGTAAAATCATTCCAGGATACATACGAAATGCTGCGTAAACTTAGAGTCTTACCAAAAACTGCTTTCAATATTACATATCGAGCTAAGCGTGGACTGTCTGACACTTCTCGCCCAGGGGCATTTACTAGAGAGGCTCTTTACTTGAAAGGTTACTTAGAAGTGGTAGAGTATATTGATAATGGATTTAGTTTGGAAAAACTATATATTGGAAAAGTTGGAATTAGTAACATTCCCGAATTGCAAAAACTTGGAGCAAAACCTCCTCAATATCTCCCAAGCTATTTAAAATAATCTACCTATGGAATTTCAAGAATACAATTACAAAAATCTTTTGGAAAAGTATCTCAAGAAGAATCTGCTAACCTATCTAAGAGAAAAAAATTATCCATTAATCCCCCTGAGTGAGAAAAACACCATTGTTCAGATTGGCTATGGGTACAAACAAAAAAGGTTTTGGTGTACAGACTATAATCAAATTCCTGGGTTTGGATTGGCTAGAAACAAAAAAGTTACCAATGATTTTTTAAATGAACATGGGGTTCCCGCCCCAATAGGAAAGGTGGTCACAAGTAAAAGTGAAATAAAGGAAGCCTTAGCAAAAATTGCTTTCCCAATAACTATAAAACCTGCTGAGGGAACTCATGGTGGAAAGGGAGTGAAAGCCAATGTAACAACTGTGGCTGAAGCGATTGATGCCTTTCAAGAGATACATAAACTTGCCGATGAAGTTTTAGTTGAAGAAAATATAACTGGTAACGACCACCGGGTTTTGGTTATTAATTATGAAGTTGTTGCGGTTCTGCAAAGAATCCCAGCTAGAATCAAAGGTGATGGGCAAAAAACAATCAAAGGTTTAATTGACGAAGAAAATGATCGCCGAGTAAATATTCCTAAAGAGAAAAAAGTTTCTTGCCTGCCAATACCAATAGACGAGACAACAAAAGAAACCCTAGGAAAACAAAATTTAAGTTTGAGTTCTGTTCTGGCTAAGGGTAATGTCGCTAAATTACGTTTCAATTCTAATATTTGCACTGGCGGAGAATCAATTGGTGTCACCGGAAAAATTCACCCTCAAACTAAAGAGCTTTGTGAAAAGACTGCCCGCTTAATGGGATTAAAAATTGCCGGAATCGACTTGATGAGTGAGGATATAAGTAAACCTGTAGAGGAAAACAACGCAAAAATAATAGAAGTGAATACGCGGCCTGGGATTATGATGCACAAATTCCCCAGTGAGGGCGAGCCAATAGACACAGTTTCTATTTTCGCAAACAAAACACTACCAAAGCCAGAAGATTTATGGATTCCGATTCAGAAGAATGGCAAAGAGATAAAAGATTTTAAGGAAATTGAAAGCCTTTTTAGGGAAATACCAAGGAATGTTTCATCTTTTAGTACTTTAGATTACAATGAAACAATAGAAAATAGTGCGCCTAAGGATAAGCTCGTAACATATCTAACAGACCCCCTAATAAGGGAAATTGTGTTATAGTTTTTAGAGATTAAGTTGCTGAAGAATCCAGCGATGCCTTTCATTACTTGGGTCATATTTCCCTAAATTAAACCGGTTAATTTCTGCCGGATTTTTTTTGAGAAATTCCCAAATAGAAATATTGCCTTTGGCATAAATCATGTCCCTGGTAAAACAAACTCCTAGGGTCTTACAATCTGTCCCCCTAAAAACACCTTCGCACAAACTCCAGACTCTATTGGTAATAAAGCTTTCTTTTTCTAATAATTCTTTTTTTTCACTTTCGATCAAATCAAACTCTACTATTTTTTCTATAATTTCGAACAAATCCCTGAAATCTCTAGTTTTGCCATCAAGCCCCCTTACTAAGCCAACAGCTAGATAAGTCAGCCAGCTAGAGAATCTAGTTGGGCTCTCTTTTAAAACCTGCTCACGTAAAACAGCGATCCCTTCCTCTCCTATTTCACTTCGATCTAATCCTAAACTAAGTAATCTAAGAGGGCTAGATTCCCCATTGATTCGACGTAAAATATGAGTTCCTATTTCATGAATAACTCGTCCCTGTAATATTTCGGTTGTCATTTGCCGAGTTGCTGGAACAATTATTCGCTTTTTTTTATGGTCAACAGAGATAAGCTTTCGCCCACTCTGAGTATCTACTTCAGCCCGCCAATCAATTGCCTTAATCATCCCTAGCACAACATTAAAAGTTCTGGTAATTTCCTGGGCATTATTGTTTTTGTGAAGTTTCGGAATACAATTAAGGAGTGAGCTCATTTCTTTTCTTACTTTCTCCTGCACTGCAATAATTATTTTCTCTGAAGGAGATTGTAGTTTTTGAGGCTGAATATTCTCAGAAGACAAAAGTTTTAATAATTTCTGAGCTTTTTCTTTATTTTGGGGAACTTCTACACTTCTATTTACCCTTTCAAGAAGAAGCAAAAGAAAGTAATTGAAAATTTCTACAGAAGGAGGTTTGTATAAATAATCTGTTAATACATTGAACAGTTGCCAGTTTTTTTGACTGCTCGCCTGTATTAAACGAACCTTCCCAATCAGCTCATCTACTTTCCATTCATAGGCTTTTCGAATCGCAATATTTTTCTCTTCTGCTATTTGCTTCTTTAGTTCAAGAAGCTCTCTCTCTTGTAATTTGCTTTTTTTGCTATTTAGGTTTGGGTAATCAAGTTCTGGGTTTTTGATTTTACCTGACAAAAAAAGCTCGCGTTGTTTATTACGCGAACTCCTTTCTCCGCCAAAACTCTTCAGTAAATTTATTTCACCTATTTTGTTTAGCCTGGAAAACCATTTTTTATCAAGTTTTTCTTTCATACAAACTACTTAGCCTTCACAAACTTCCGCTTCCCCACTTGTAAAATCATCCCTGATTTCACTTCAATATTAGCTTGCCAATCTTTATTGACTTCGTCATCAACTCTAACCGCGCCTTGCTCTATTAGTCGCCGAGCTTCGCCTTTACTAGAAGCTAATTCGGCACTCGCAACTAAATCTACTAATTTGCCGCTATCTAAACTAATCTCGGGGATTTCTGACGGCTTTTCTTTATCAGTGAATATTTTCTTAAACTCTGTTTGTGCTAATTTTGCTTCTTTATCTCCGTGATAAAGCTTCACAATATCATAAGCTAATTCTTGCTTGATATCACGGGGGTTTTCATCTGATGCTAAACGTTTTTTTACTTCGTCTAGTTTTTCTTGCGAGACCCGAGCGGCGAGTTCGTAGTAGTTCAAAATTATATCGTCAGAAATACTCATTGTTTTGCCATACATTTCAGACGCCGAGTCGGCCAGGCTGATATAGTTTCCCAAACTTTGCCCCATTGGCTGACCGTTGGTTCCTGGCAACATTGGCACGATCACGAGATCCTGGGGAATTTGCCCCGCTTCTTTTTGTAGTGGCCGGGCTTGTAGTTCATTGAATTTTTGATCTGAACCATTAACGGTGACATCAGCCTTAAGAGGTACAGAATCATAGCCTTGCAAAACAGGGTAAACTATTTCATGTAGTCCAATGTCTTTTTGTTTTTTAATTCTCTCCTGAAACATATCCCGCTCTAAAACTCGGGCGACTGTAAATTTTGACATTAACCGCAAAAGATCTTCGGCAGACATTTTATCATACCATTCGCTATTGTAGCGAATTTCTGTTTTTTTGAGATCCAATATTTTACTTACTTGGTTTAGATAATTTTCGGCTTCGCGTTCAACTTCCTCTTTGGTGCGCATCTGACGAGCTTCCTGTTTATCTGTCGGGTCCCCAAACCGGGCAGTGAATCCACCAATTAGAAAGACTATCTGGTGCCCCAATTCTTGAAATTCACGCAATTTCCAATACGCCACGGCGTGTCCTAAATGCAAATCTTTACTCGTCGGATCTACCCCATGCTTAATTCTAAGAGGCTTCCCGCTGGCTAGTTTTCTCCTTAATTCCTTCTCGACAACAACTTCTTCGACTCCCTTGGTCAGAAGTTCGTCAATTTGTTCTTTTTTTGACATAAATTTTTGCTAATTCTTCTCTATAATATCACTAAATTTTACAAAAATAAAGCGGTTATGATCAATTGTTAGAAACGTTATATATGAAGCCCATAATGACAAGCAAATCTTGCTCTAGGCTTCGATTAATGGTATTCTAGTGATTGTTACACTTATGATGGACGTAAAACCTGGTCGAAAACGTAATTTCTCGAAGAAATCCATTTCTTCTAACAAGCCGCGTCGCCCAACGGCTGTTTCAGGTATCTCGAGAAACTCATCTATTTCCACAAAGAAAAAGTTAAAAACGGGTCTAAGAAGTAGTAAAAAAACAAAGAAAGGTAAAAGGGGCCCAAAATGGAAGAAATTTCTCAAGATTTTTGGTTACATAATGCTAGGTTTTGCTATTTTTGTTGCGGCAATTTTTATTTGGTTTGCCAAAGACCTTCCGTCTTCGAGTGAAATTTTAAGCGGTAGATTAGTTGACCAGGCAACCCAGATTTATGATAGAACCGGAGAGCATGTCTTATACGAAATCCATGGTGATGAAAATCGAACCTTGATTAGTTTAGACAATCTCCCTGATTATGTAACTAAGGCGACTGTTTCTATAGAAGATGATCAATTTTATTCTCATCCAGGATTTGATATAAGTGGAATTATGAGGGCTGTCCTCAAAAATCTACAAGGACAGGAATATGCCCAAGGCGGATCAACTATCACGCAACAGCTTATTAAAAATACGATCCTAACTCCTGAGAAAACTTTTACTAGAAAAATTAAAGAGTTAGTTTTGGCAACTGAATTAGAGTGGAAATTGTCCAAAGATGAAATTCTAGAATTATATCTAAATGCTATTCCGTATGGTGGAGCTGCTTATGGGATTGAAGCCGCTTCTCAAACTTTTTTCAGTAAGCCTGCGCAAGACTTGACTTTAGCTGAAGCTACAATGCTCGCCGGATTACCGCAAGCTCCAACTTATTACTCCCCTCTTCAACAGCCAGAAAGGGCTAAATCTCGCCAAGTAGAAGTCTTGGATAGAATGGCCGAGTTGGGATACATAACCGAGCAGGAAGCAGAAGAGGCAAGTGAAGAAAAACTTAATCTTGTTGTTAAGCGTGACGACATTGCAGCCCCCCACTTTGTAGATTATGTAAAAGAAGGATTAATTGAAAAATATGGAATCAAAAAAGTAGAGACAGGTGGATTAAAAGTTATTACAACTCTTGATCTAAATAAACAGATTATTGCGGAAGAATCGATTGATGAAAACAAAGATTTTAACTTAAAATACGGTGCACACAATGCTTCCCTAGTTTCAGTTGATACAAAAACTGGTGAAATTCTTTCTATGGTCGGATCAGTGGATTATTTTGCCGAAGATGATGATGATAAAAAATTGGATGGACAGGTCAATGTTGTTACAAGCTTGCGTTCCCCAGGGTCTTCTATCAAACCACTAGATTATGTGACTCTATTTACAAGAGGGGGTTACAATCCATCAACAACTTTGTACGATTTGGCCACATCTTTTGGCTCTGATGGCAGCGGCAGTGAATACAAACCCCAGAATTATTCCGGAGGATGTAGTGGGCCAGTTAGTATCAGAACCGCCATCGCTCAGTCTTTGAATATTCCTGCTATTAAAGCGTATTATCTAGCGGGGCCAGCTAATGTCTCAACTATGGCTTCTAAAATGGGCTATAACAACTGGGTTGCCGGTGAGGAATATGGATTAGCGACTGCGATTGGTGGCCATGAAGTGACCGCCCTTGATCATGTAGGAATGTTCGGAACATTTGCTAATCGAGGAAAGAAACATGACCCAACAGGAATTCTTGAAGTTGTGGGTCCAGGAAACGAAGTTCTAGAAAAATATGAGCCGGCAGAACACGAAGAAAAAATTATCGACGAAAATATTGCGGATATGATGAATGACATGCTCTCTGATAATAATGCCCGTTCCTGGGGGCGCCGAGAATTAGTTTTAAATGACCGCCCTTTTGCCGCAAAAACAGGTACAAGCAATAAAGACATTGGTGGTGGCGCAATCCGGCCAGATAACACTTGGACTTGTGGTTATACTCCGCAAGTTGCGACCGTTGTCTGGGTTGGAAACAATGATGGCTCAGTAATGTCAGGGCAGGCAACGGGATTATTACTTGCTTCACCAATTTTACAGGATTATATGAATAGAATAATGGAAGGATATGAAGTGGAGAGTTTTGTAAAGCCGGAAGTTGTTAAAACAACTAAACCAATTCTACTCGGAAAGACCGGTAAAGAAACAGAGATCGAAATTTGTAATCCTTCTGGACTATTAGCTAATGAGTATTGCCCAGATTCAATGCGAGAAAAGAAAAAGTTTAGAGATGTACATACTATTCTCTATTATGTGAACAAAGAGGATCCTAATGGTCCTTCTCCAAAAAATCCTGCAGTTGACCCTCAGTTTAAATCCTGGGAAGCTACTGTTAGAGGCTGGGCTAGTAGTGAAGAAGTTGGGGCAGAGGCGCCAACTGAAGTTGATACTGAGCATAATCCAGAATTCTGGCCATCAATTTCAATTAAATCCCCTAACAATGGAGAAAATATAACTTCAGGTGTGTTCCCTGTTAGCGTAAATACTACCGGGCATTTCCCTATCGCAAGAGTTGTTTACAGTGTTGATGGTGTAGATATAGGGTCGTCTTCCTCCCCTCCATTCGGAGCAGATGTAGCCTTACCAAGCGGCCTTACAAATGGCTATCATAATTTAACTGCGACTGTCTATGACAATATCGACAACAAGGGTGAAACAAATATTAGCTTGAATTTTAAAGTCTCAAATATTAAACCAACCGTACAAATGACCTCCCCAATAAACGGGACAGAGGTAGGGATAGGGGGGTCAATGATAGTTTCTGCATCAGCTCAGGGAACACCAGAAATTGATCGAGTAGAATTTTTTGTCCAAGACCCAAATGGTAATATTAATTCAATTGGCGGGGACACATCCCCAGATGGATCCGGAGCTTATGGAATGTCATGGTCAACGGGATCCTCTGGTACATATTACCTTTATGCAAAAGCCACGGACTCAAATGGAAACACATCCCAAAGTGGAAAAGTATCTGTAATTGTAAATTAATATAACTTTATGCCAAAAAAATTACTCTACGTTATTACTAGTAAAAAAAATAGCACTAAATTAACTAAAGCCTTTTTGGACGAAGGGTTTTATATTACAGCATTAGAGGCAACTGGTGGATTTTCAAAAAAGAAGCTTGTTATTATTATGCTCGCAGTACCAGAGAAAAGTGTTGATCAAATTTTGCGAATTGTGAAAAAATGCTGCCCAGTTCAAATAAAAGCTTCCGTGAATAGTGTGCCTATCCCAACAATTGGGCAAGAAGACATTGTCCAGGCTCAGTCAACCCAAACTGTCAAGGTTCGAGAGGGTGGAGCCGCTATTTTCATTGCCCCCCTAGATAAGATTCATAAAATATAAACTGTTAATTTGATATAGGAAAGGGAAGCCCCTCTCCTATAATTATATTTACATGACAAAGAAAGATTTAGAGGAAAAAGGAGACAATAACGAAGAACTGAAAGACGCTCTAGATAATATTGAGAAAGGGCAACCTAGAAGAAAATTTAGAGGCTGCCTAAAAGCTTTTATTATTTTTCTCATTGTATTAGGTATTGCCGCGGTAGTTTTGTATTTTGTTTTCCTCTCCCCCTTCGCCTTCCCAGGCACTGGGCTTAAAGGAGAAAGTAAAGGCCAGATTAATATCTTAGTTCTGGGCCGGGGTGGTGAGGGACATAGCGGAGCAAATCTAACCGACACAATTATGTTGGTTATGATTAGAAATAAAGATGACAAAGTTGGCATGCTTTCTATCCCAAGAGATCTCTGGGTAGAGACAGATGGTTATGGCGGCAGCAAAATAAATGCGGTTTATTCCCAGGCAAAAAATGCCGGAGAAAGTGATAAAGAGGCTATTGGACTAGTTGAAGATCATGTTAAAGATATAACTGGGGTTGACCCAGGTTATTATGCTTTGATCGACTTTAATGGTGTGGCTGAAATCGTTGATACGATTGGTGGGATAAACGTAACTGTTGACACAGCCTTCACAGACACCCTGCATAGTATAGATTACCCAAAAGGTGTAAATAATTTTGATGGCGAAGAGGCTGTGATGTATACCAGGGCTCGTTATGCCACAAGTGGTGAAGGTTCAGACTTCCAAAGAGCCGACAGGCAACAAGATTTATTAATGGGCATTAAAGATAAGGCTCTAAGCTCAAAGACCCTTCTAAGTCCTTCAAAATTAAGCTCTCTTTCTAAGCAATACAAGAAGCATATAATTACTAATTTAAGTACAAATAATTTAAGCCGGCTAATGATTCTAATCGGCGGCTTCTCTGATGACAAAACAACCAAGTCTGTCTATAGCACTGCTAATGTACTCGTCTCTGGTACATCCTCTGGTGGGGCATATATCCTAAATCCAAGAAGTGGAGATTGGACTGAGACCAGAGCGATGGCAAAAGATTTGTTTAATGAAGACCCCTCTGTTCAGATATTTAATGGCACAAAAAAAGTCGGCCATGCCGAAGAAGTAACAAATGGTTTAGCTGCTAGTGGTTATAATGTCATCAAGGCTGGCGATGCTGATAAAAACACTTACATCCAAACAATTGTGTATGATAATAATGGTGAAAACAGGGAAATTGCCCAAGAATTAGCTCAGAAATATAAAGGGATTGTTTCCGAGAGTACTCACCCTAAAGCAACAACAGATATTACAATGATTTTAGGGCAAGGTGGAAATAAAATTTCTTTGTGGAATAAAATAGAAACCTTCTTCTCTCCTCCATCTGGAAACTCACTTTAGCTTTTCAAAAAAATTAGGTTAAAAAAATTATTCTGTTTGAGTTTCATCCTTTTCTTCAATCACTATTTTGATTCTCTCTACTATCACCCCCTTAAACTCTTTATTGAAAGACTCACGAAGTTGTGTTTCTTGGATTTTGACAGCTTGATGGAAATTTGATCCAGGAACAGAAATCTTAAGTGTTCCAAAATTAAAAGAGATGACCTCTACTCCAGCCACAACAACCTCTGGTAGAATTTTAGACGCTATATTCTCCCAGGCAGCACAAACTGTAGCAGCTTTAACCTGCTTAGTAATTGAATGCCGAACCATGGCTTTGGGAAGTAAATTTTTTAAACTCTCCATTATAGCTTAAAGTTTAATTATTTCTGATTCACGAAGAAGTTTATTACTTAAAGATTTAACATCTGTTGCCGTGATAAAAACTTGAGCCCCTTGAACTAGCTTTGCCAAAGATTCACGACGATAGATATCTAACTCAGAAAAAACATCATCGAGTAGTAAAACGGGGACTTTTTTGGTAACTCGTTTAACATGCGATTTCTCTGCTAATTTAAGTGCCAAGACTGCACTACGCCATTCTCCACGGGAGCCATGTTCGGCAATATTTCTATCTTTAAGTGAAAAAATAAATTCATCTCGATGGGGACCGACAGAAGTTGTGCCAATTAACTTATCTTTTTCAAGGGAATTATCTAAGCCTTTGTGTAATAACCTTACCAGTTCAGTTTGAGAAAGTAATTCTTCTAGGCCGGGATGTTCTAAATTTGGTTTGTAAATTAGTTTAAGTTCCCCTTCTCCTGCTAAACTCTTATACAAAACACTTATTTCAGAATTTATTTTCTCAACAAATTCTGACCTCTCTTTAATCAACCGACTCCCCTCTTCGGCTAATTGTTCATTCCAGACAGAAATTTGCCGGTCAATCTCTCTGTGATCCAGAAGGGCATTGCGCTGCTCCAAAGCCTTTTGGTAATCAATAAGAGATCTATAATATCGCTGGCTAAGCGGACCTAATACTCCATCTAAATATTTACGGCGGCGAGAAGGACTTCCGGGAATTA
>CAYSJE010000003.1:0-14291 GCA_964431345.1 uncultured Candidatus Saccharibacteria bacterium | reverse complement strand
AACAATATGCAAATAAAAGAAACACTCGCCAATCTGGGCCTAGAAGAAAGTGAAATCGCTACTTTACTCACCTGCCTAGAATTAGGCCCCAGTTCCGCCACCCAAATTTCCAGTCGCGCCCAACTAAATCGCACTACCATTTACGGAAACCTAGAAAAACTAGCTAAACGCGGGCTGATTTCTGTTTCTGGTAAGAATTACCATAAAATCTATACTCCTGAATCACCACAAGTATTACGAAAAATATGGCAGGAACAAACCAACCAACTTGATCTAGTGTTGCCTGCTCTGGAAAAGATGTACCAGCATGCAGGGAAATCACCTCAATTCAAATTCTATTCAGGCCGAGCTGGTTTCAAACGCATCCTCGAACATATGCTTCAGACTAGACCCCAGAGAGCTTACTATTTCGCTTCACCAAAAAAATTTCTCTCAAGTGTAGGAGAGAATTTCATGCGTTCTTGGATAAAGCAACGCGTTGAGCAAAACATTAGAACTTATGGATTACGCACTCGTGACAGTGAAATTTTTGAAGAAACCTTTTCCGGTCAGCAAAAATATCTCAGGCAAGATCGCTACCTACCGCCAAATTTCAATTTTGATATTTCCCTAGTTATGTATGACTCATTTGTGTTTGTTTTGGCCTTCAAGGATCAATACGGGTTCTTGATCGAATCAAAAGACTTTTACCGTTTTATGAAAACGATTTTTGACGCCCTCTGGCACATCAGCGAACCTTCTGATATTAAATAAATATCATCCGGATAATAGATAATAATAGAAACAAAAAAAACAGGTATTAATACCTGTTTTTTTTGAAACTGTTTAAATGAGCATTTTTCTTAACTACTCAGTTAACCAATATTGGCCATCTGGCATTTTCTTGAATCTTTGTTTATTTTGTAATCCTAGCAAAACAGTATTTCGTTTTACTAAGCGTTGTTCTAAAACTTGTTTGACTAAATCATCCTTTGACATTGGAGCACCATTATCCTGCAGTATTCCCGCGATAACATCAGCAACTGTGCCGGGTTTGTATCCCCATTCTTTGAGGGCATAGATACCACGTCCAACTAAGATAAACCGAGGATCTTTGATTAATTCATTGTGGACAGTTTGCGGATGCGCCTTTTTCTGGTCAAATGCGCTGTCATCTATTTTCTTGGCAATATCAGCAAAGTGAATAGGTTTAGCATGTTTTTGTAAAACAATGAAAGCCTTGTCTTTGACACCACGAGGTGAAATTTCTGACCAATGACTCAAACCCCATTCGCCAAAAGGATTTTGCTTAACTTGCTTGCTGACTAAAAAATGAGCTAAAATAGCATTTTCGTATAAATCATTTTTGTGCTCTCCATATAAAGAATGCTCTGTAATATCTGATAAAGCTTTTTCATGAGAAATAGGCTTTTTGTGATCTGAAAGAATATCAATAAAAGCTTTGATAAGTTTATTAACTAAATCTAAATCAGCTTCTTTTGTACCCCAAGATTTGTAAACATCATTTGTTTCATTAAACAATTCAAAATTGTCATGTAATTCTAATACAAATAGTGTAGCGGCGCGATCAATCTCATTGTTCGATTCACGGTTTTCTAATAGAGAATCAAGCAAATGATCTTCTTGCATAACTCTACCTGATACATTCAAAACAGAAACAATTACTTTTGCAGTATCGTCAAGAGTATTTTGCTTTGAGCGTAGTTCTTTTATAGCAGCTGATTCGATCTGGCGAATTCGCTCTCTAGTAACACCATAATCATTGCCAATTTCTTCAAGTGTATTCGTTGGGTTACCATCCAAACTATAGCGACGACGAAGAACATCGGCACCACGTGAGTCAACCAACTTTAAAAGTGACTGGACTGCTCCAGCAGGGTCAAAACTTTGTAGAGTTTTTTCGTCTTGGGAATCTAGAACTTCCTCAAGGATTGATTTTCTATCCATAAAATTACTGGCTTAAATAAACAATAAATTACTAAAAACCACCAGTGCTAAAAGAATAGCACAGTACTTTATATAAGTCAAGAAAAAAGAGGCCTTTTCTCAGCCTCTGTACACCCCTTAAACAAGCCTAAAACTACCCTTTTCGCCATTTTTGCCAGGCAACAAGCAGTGGAGTAGCTACAAAAATAGATGAATATGTACCAACAATAATACCTACGATAAGAGCTAAAATAAAGTATCTAATTGTTTCTCCCCCGAACAGAAAGATAGCTAGCAGTACAAAGAGGGTCGTTAGCGAAGTATTCAATGATCTCACAATTGTATTCCGCAAACCTTTCTCAGCAGCTTCCTCGAACGATAAATTCTCTTTAAGCAACACATCTCTCACTCTGTCAAAAACCACAATAGTATCATTGACAGAATATCCCAAAATAGTGAGCAGGGCGACTACAAATAAAGTATCTACTTCTACTCCTAGAAAATAGCCTAGTAGAACAAAGACACCAATAGCAATCAAAACATCATGAGCCAAGGCAACAATAGCCGCTATCCCAAATTTCCAGGGAGCAATCGGCCCAGAAACCTTCCTAAAAGCAAAGGCGACATAAGCAACTATTGCAATCAGAACGACTATAATCGCCCAAATAGAATTTTGCCTCAATTCTTGGCCAATAGTAGGTCCAATCGTTTCAAATCTGAGCTCCTCTACTTCTCCAAAAGACTCTCTTACTTTTTTAACCAAAGCATTCTTTTGATCATTAGTAATCTCTTTTGTCCTGATAATTACACTATCGTCACCAGACGGCTGTACCAAAATATCCCCTAGATCTTCATTACTTAGAGACTCAGTAAGCACAACGGTTTCAGGACGCTCAGAGAATTGGACCTCTAACAGACTCCCACCGGTAAAATCTATCCCTAATTTGAGACCAAAAATTGCGAATAGCACAATACTTACAACGACCAAAGTCCCTGAAATAGCAAACCAAATTTTTCTGTTTTTTATTATGCTAAACATCTATTTTCTTCTTTTTCTTTATGCCAAACCACCAAGGATGACTTTTGGTATATTTTGTGGCACTTAGCAATAAGAAAGTTCGAGTAATTGCGATTGCTGAAATCATACTGATCAAAACCCCGATACCTAGTGTAAGTGCAAAGCCCTGAATAATACTAGTTCCAAACCAGCCTAGAATCAAACAAGTAATTAGTGTCGAAATATTTGAATCTCTAATAGAAGTCCAGGCACCTTTGAAGCCAACTTCAATCGCTGCACTTAGTGGTTTTCCACCTCTAAGCTCTTCTCTAAACCTTTCAAATATCAATACATTCGCATCAACTGCCATACCAACAGACAAGATAAAGCCAGCCACCCCAGCCAGAGTCAATGTCACTGGTATAAGCTTAAATAAAGCTAATATAATAATCGCATAAATAATAAGAGCAAGTACAGCGAGCACACCAGGCAGACGATAATAGATTATCATAAACAAGCAAACAGCTAATAAACCAATCAATCCTGCTATCAAGCTTTTTTGAACAGATTCTTGGCCCAAAGTCGCCCCTACAGTTTGCCTACTAATAAGCTCAATTGGTACAGGTAACGCACCAGCATTCAGATCACGAGACAGCTGTTTAGCTTCTTCTAAATCAAAATCCCCAGAAATCACCGCTCCGCCATCAGAAATTTTTTCTTGCACAACTGGCGCACTAATGATCATACCATCAATCATTATCGCAACTGTTTTACCTACATTTCTCTCTGTAATATCTGCAAATAGCTTTTTACCTTCCTCATCAAATTCGAGAGAAACCTGAGGTGTCCCCATACCTTGCTGTTCAAATACAACTTGGGCACCTTCTAGATTCTTCCCGGTCAATTCAGTTGGCCGATAATTTGGCTGTTGAAATAAACCTGGATTCAAACCCTCGCCTTCACCGAGCTCTAATTGCTCAGTGATTCTTTGAAGATCTTCTTCAGAAATCTCAACGCCCTCATCTGAACCTTCAACTTGTACTACTTCATCAGCTTGAGCAAGACTTCGGACAACTGCTCGAGGCTCTTCAGCTGGTCGCTCTTCTGTAGTTTCAGTAGAAACATCTTCTCCTTCTATCT
Organism: uncultured Candidatus Saccharibacteria bacterium; assembly: GCA_964431345.1. Classification (GTDB taxonomy): domain Bacteria; phylum Patescibacteriota; class CALEFQ01; order CALEFQ01; family CALEFQ01; genus CAYSJE01. Next base: position 10,228 of record CAYSJE010000003.1, on the reverse strand, counting down.
TTATTTCTGTCTCACTATTTAAGTCTTCAGGATTTATTTCCATTTGCTGAGCTGCTTCAGGATCCTCCTCCATGAACTCTAGAGTAGGAGTCTCGCCAATTGCCGCAATCGCTTCATCAATATCTTTAATACCTGCTAATTCAATAATCAGTCTATCCTCACCAGCCACTTGGACTTTCGGCTCAGACACACCAAACAAGTTAACACGGCGTTCGATAACATCCCTAACGCCTTCCATCGCTTCGCCCCTATCTTCTAGCGCAATATTACTCAAATCAGCTTGATACGTAAGCTGGCTACCTCCTTGCAAATCTAGCCCCAAATGGACTTTAAGAGGATGCACCAAATCCTCCTCTGTTTGCCCCTCAGCAGGTTTGAATCCTAGCTTAGAGAAATCTAAATCCGGCCCATTAGGCATGTCTACTAAAAGACAAAGGACCACTACTACTAGGATTATTATTAAATTGATGAATAAACGTTTTCGAGAAACCATAAGAACTTAATATCTACACCCCGCGCTAAAGCACGGGGCTATTGAGGTGTATATTATTCCACAATTATAAACTACTTTTGTGATTTTGCCCACTCCAATGCCTTATCTTCCTTCTTCTGCAATTTTGTGTCCAAATCCTTCTGGATTTTATCCCGCTCTTCATTAAACGGCTTCGCAGTCATTTTGACAATCAATTTTGCGAAGAATTGCTCTAGCTGCTCTGGATTCACCTCTTCTTTTGACAGAATTACTCCTAATTCTTGTCTTTGTTCTTCTGGCATTTCATTCAATCCTTTTTCAACAACCTCTTCATCCTCTGGTTTTACCTCAAGAAGACTAACTACTTTGTTTTTTATTTCTTGATCATTCATAGGATTATTTATAGCCAAATTTATTTTTCTCAAAACCCACGTGCTGATTGCATTCTTATCCGCCCCTGAAGTTTCATCAAAATCCCAGTTGCCATCAAGGCAGCACCCGCCGCCATAGCCACTGGCGCAGTATACCCGAGCAATCCAATAGCTCCTGTACCTTTAACTGTAGCCCAAATAGCCGCACCTGCCCCAACTGCTACTGACGCAAACCCAGCCGCTGTTCCCACATCGCCTAGACCAGCTTGCGCAGCTCCAGTCGCCGCCATAACTTTCCCTTCAACCGTAGTATCTTTAGTAGTTTTAAACAAATTCTTCAACGTATCAAACTTCAAGAAATCCCGCATGCGTCCAAAGAATCCCTTTTTCTCAGGCATCTGTTTTGCCTGATCCATTCCTTGTTTAGCAGCTGCAACTGTCTGTTGCTCTAAATCATCAACTTTTTTTATCTCTGCTTTCGCCCCTTCAACATCAGGGGCAGAATCTTTTTCTAACTTTACAATAGCTTCTGTTACTTTGTCCCCAGGAATCCCAGCTTCCTCAAACTTTTTCATTAATCTCTCCATACTATTACTCAGAATGCTCTTAGCAGCTTTCTCTGGATTCCTACCAGCAGTCTCTTTGCCCAATTCGCTCTTGGTAGTCTTAACTACCTTACCAGTTGCTTCACAAATCTCAGCTCTATTTTCTGGAGTAACTTCTAATTCTCCCACATTTGCCCCAGTCTCCTGCGGAGATGATCCCATTTTTTCTGGCATATACTTTAAGTTAATATTTATCTAACAATCACTGCATCACCATTACGAGCCCAATTGTATAATCTAGCAGAATTTGGCACAGAAATATTCACACAGCCATGGCTCATCTGGACTCCAAAATTATTGTGCCAATAGGCTCCGTGAAAATTATAAGGAGGATCAAACGCCATTACATAAGGCACATCAGGCAAATCATAGTTGTCTGGATGATCTGGGCCGTATTCCCAGGCCATTCTTGTTTTTGGGATGTGGTTCAGAATAGAAAATTCACCTTTAGGAGTAGGATATTTCGAGGTACCAGAAGAAATTGGAAAATCCATGGCAACCTGGCCTCCTTCATACGCCCACAAATGCTGCTCACCTAAACTTACATCAATATATCTAAAATGCTGCAGATTACCTGCCGGGGCTCTATCTGACACAGTTATAATTTCTGTTTTACCATCTCGATCGATATCACCGCTGTCTATATTGAAACTACCCCTGAAATCAGCCGCATAAACCATATTGTTAACTTTGTAAAGTTTGCCCTCTGAAGTCCAGCCTTGCATATGCGGACCACCGCCAAATCCAGCGCCTGTTAAGATTTCATCCTCACCATCCTGATCTAGATCGGCCATGTTCACTTTGACACCGCCAAAAAAATCATCACCCAAAGCTTTCCAGTTACCAATTAAGCTCTCCCGCTCACCATGAACATCAAAAACTTTTACATAAGACTCACCATAAGGTCCGTGACCAACAACTAATTCATCAATCCCATCACCATCAATGTCTCCTGCATCTAAATAGGCTCCACCTTTTTCATCTTTATTGAAAGCATAGAATTCTTTGCCAGTAAAAGTACCATCATACTCAAAAATTCTAATAAGGGGTGACCCAGAAATCCCTGGGGCTGTGGCAATCTCGTCAACACCATCTCCATCAAAATCACCAGCCGTCACATTGGCACCACCATTAAAGGACTCTGGATAAGCTAAAAACTCTGAAATAATCTCTCGCTCTTCGTTTACTTTATAGACTCTAATTCTGGCTTGACCTCCAGATTTTGGCGCTACTATTAGCTGCTCAGACCTGCCTTCTAGAAATTTTCCACTCCCTACAGTCAGGCCTCCTCTAAATTCTTGCTTAAAAGGAAAAAAATCAATTTTCTCAGCCGCCCCTGCTTTGGAAAACATTTTCACATGCGGACCAGAGCCTTTGCCTGGAGCAACAATGATTTCTCCATATCCGTCTCCATCAAAATCAGCGACAGCAACATCCCCACCATTGTGATTTGCAGCTGGGAAAGCATAGAAAGAGCTTTCTAGCTCTGATGTGTTATTGTTAAATACTTTCACATCAATTGGCATTGTGTTTGCAGCGGTTGCTTGCCCAGTAAGTAACAAAGCAAAACCAACACCAAAACTTAATAAAACTAAACCTATTTTCTGCATAGGATTGTATTTAATATACTAATCTTTTAATATTTTACCTTGCCGAAGCTCTGAAAGAGCTGAAACAGGTTACCACTGATTACTAGCACTCCATTCTAAATAATCTAGCGTAACTAGCTCATATCCCTGAGCCTTGATATCCCGGATAATGCTATCTAGGGAATCGGCTGTTGCCCTATTCCCTGTATGAAATAATATCACAGAGCCCGGATGTAGTCCAGATAGAGCCAAATTATGAATCGAGGCAGGGGAGTGATTGCCCATCGCATCTCGAGTATCAGCTGTCCATTGCCAATAATTATAGCCAGAATTTCTCACCACTGAATCTGTATATATATTGTGCGACCCTGCAGGATAACGAAAGTGGGGCTGAAGTGATTCGCCAGTTACTAATTTGGCTAATTCATCAGCTTGAGTAAGCTCTGAGCTTAATTGCGTACCCGGAATCCTAGTTGCAATAGAATGGTTCCAGGTATGGTTCCCCAATCTATGCCCCTCATTATGAGTTCGCTCAACCATACTTCGATTTCCATTCATCCATCTACCAATCAGAAAAAAAGTCGCTTTGACATCATGCGCACTCAGTGTATTCAGAATTTTCTCATATGAACCACCACTAGACCCGCCATCATCAAAAGTTAAAGCCACGCATTTATGCGTTTTGCAATATTCTGTAGAAATTTTATTTTTAGCTGGCACTGCTGTTAACAAATCATTGCCTGCAGAAATTTTAAGCCCTGTTCTAGAATCTTTATCAAAGGCATAGAAATTTGCTCCCCCAATTTTCTGACCATCAACATTGTATCCCAAAACCTGTGGCGCAGAATTACTGGCAGGAGTGACAAGAATCTCTCCGGCAGAATTATCTTTATTAGTCTTAAAAGCCAAATTCACGCCTGTTTTTATGTTTTCATCAAAAGCTAACCAGTCACCTAGTATTTTCTGTGACGCATCAGCTTTATAAATTTTTACCCGGGTAGTTGTCTGGCCAAGAGAGCCAACTATAATATCGGCCTTGCCATTACCAGTTACGTCCCCTGCTGCTACAGACAAGCCTTCTCTGAAATCAGTTCCAAATGGAAACAGTGATAGGCCAGCAAACTCACCCTTATCATTATACACAGCCACATTGCCCCGCTCAGATGCGGTCGCTACAAATATCTCTGCCTTGCCGTCTTTATTAATATCCCCAGCAGCCAAATTAAGGCCACCTCTGAAATTTTTGTGCAGAGCAAAGAAATTATTCTTAACCTTACTTTCACCATAATCATAAATAATTACTTGCGGACCACCATGCCCCGATGGCGCGACTATAATCTCACCTTTCCCATCTCCATCAGTATCACCAATAGCCAGCGATGCCCCGCCTTTATATTCAGGATGAAATGGGAAAACATTCCAAGCTAGAGGATTACCAAATTTATCAAAAACCCTGACCTGAGTCTTGGCACCTGGCCCAGACGCCGCAATTATTTCATCATCACTGTCACCAGTCACATCGCCAACAGCTAAACTAACTCCACCAGAAAAATTATCGCCAAATGGGAAGAAAGTTTTTTGTTCCTCAAAACTATCTAGGCCAAAAATCTTGGCTTCAGTAGCATCGGCGGCCAAGGCCCCTGGTGGCAACACCAAGCTTAGCAATAACAATAAACTAAAAACCAATAAAAATGATCCCCTTTTCATGAAAGCAAACATTTAATAGTATGTTCTTATTATACCCTATTTTTTCGAGAAAAGAAAAAAAGCGCATTTGTCCCGCCCTGAATGCAGTAGACAGAGTTTAATAACGAGCATATGGCGCATTTGTCCCGCCCCTGGTTGAAAACCCGGGGCTAGCTTAGAACAAGTCCTCTTCAGAGGACTACGTTTGAATGTACCCGCTGCCACCTTGACAATCCACCTAAAATATGACAAGCTACCAAAGTTAGTAAGTTAGAGTAATTTTAAACTTGTTCTTTTTCAAAAGGAGGAAAAGAAAAATGAAAAGGATAATATGTTTTGTAGTAATTCTGATTATCGGCCTTAGCAATACTGCCCTTGCAGAATTGCAGATCAACGAAAAAGGTGAGTTAAGAGAAAAGATCGAAACCTCATCTTGGCGCGACCTGACAGAAACAGAGCGCCAGGCTGTAGAGACAGGTAAGGAAGTTATGATTGGTTCGCCAGTCGTTACGCGCGAAAAAGTAGGTTTTTTCCACTATGTTATTGTGTCTACATACACGCAGATTTGCGTACTTGACACAATGACGAACACCTTGGTCATGAAGCAAAACGAAATTGGCAGTAGAGGAGAGCCTATGCTTGCAGTACATACAGTGCTCATACTGCTAGCTATCTGCCTAATGATAGGGTCTAATTATTTTAAAGGACGCAACAAAAGTTCCGCTAGATTCGCCCTCTTCGCCTTCCTCGCCGCCGCCGCCAGCTACTCCTTCGCCTTAGCCGCCGCCGTTCTCTTCTCCTCTACCACCATCGCCACTTTCACCCTCTTCGCTGCCATCGCCTCCACATTTGCCATCCTCACCGTCAAGCCAAACCTGAAACAGATATACAACACCAACTCAGCGCTGTTTTACATTTTCAGCGGCATTGCACTTTTCATCTAAAAAAATCAAACGAATTAAAGGCGACTGAATTTGTACCCAGTCGCCTTTTTTATTACTTATCTTTCCCATGACATTTTTTGTACTTCTTTCCTGACCCACAATGACAGGGATCATTTCGGCCTGGAATTTTTGCTTTCTTTTTTGGTTTTGTATCAGCTTTTTTATCATCTCCCCCAGCCTGTGCATTTTGCGCACCTTCCATTGGCATTGGCCGTTTCAGCTGGACTTTGACTTTATAAATAGTATAGGCAATTTGCTTGTTGATGTTTAACAAAAGCTCATCAAAATATCTAAAACTTTCTCGCTTGTATTCAACTAAAGGATTTCTCTGGCCATAACCTCTAAGACCAATCCCTTCTCGCAAAGATTGCATAGCGTCTAGGTGATCAATCCACATCGAATCGAAAGTCCTAAGCATTACCGCTCGCTCAATTTCTCGCATTACTCCTGAACCTATTGCTTCTTCTTTTTTATCATAAGCTTTTATAGCTAAGCCTACTAGAAGCTTTTTTGCTTCTATGCGAGCTTCTTTGTCCTGATTATCTGTACCAGCTTTGTCGCGAATAGCATCTAACTGCTGATGCAAGTCTTTTGGCACAGGGAAAATAGTGCGGCAAACTTCCATAATTTCTTCTGTGTCCCACTCGCCTTCTACTTCAGTTTGCGTATGCGCAGCTACCACTGATTCTATCTCATCTCTCACAATCTTCATTGCTTTTTCTTTCAATGGCTCAGCATCTGGATACGGCATAGGTTCTTTAGAATCGGGATTCCTTATTTTGAATTTTTCATTGGCCCAGGCTTCTAGAATTGCTTTACGTCTCTTGTACATAATCTCGCGATGCTTGTTCATTACATCATCATATTCCAAAACATGGCGACGAATATCAAAATTATGACCCTCAACTTTTTTCTGAGCCCCTTCAATCTGCTTAGAAATTAACGAACTCTCTATCGGCTGATCATCAGGAACTTTGAGCGTATTCATAACAGCCTGCATTCGCTCAGAACCAAACAAGCGCATCACATCATCATCCATCGAAACATAGAATTGTGACAAACCAGGATCGCCCTGTCGCCCAGATCGCCCACGTAGTTGATTATCAATTCGACGCGCTTCATGACGCTCTGTACCTAACACATGTAAACCACCAACTTCCGTGACACCTTCGCCCAGTTTAATATCAGTACCGCGCCCAGCCATGTTAGTCGCAATTGTCACAGCTCCTTTTTTACCAGCCTCGGCAATAATAGTCGCCTCTCGCTCATGCTGTTTCGCATTCAAAACTTCATGCGGAACTCCAGCCCGCTTCAACACGTCACTAAGCGCCTCAGATTTCTCAATTGCCACAGTACCGACAAGAGCTGGCTTACCCTGTTTATGTAATTCCTTTATTTCACGCGCTAGGGCTTTGAACTTGCCTTGCTCAGTTTTGTAGACTTTATCAGCCAAATCTTTTCTGATCATTGGCCGATGCGTAGGAATTACCGAAACATCTAGATCATAAACTTTCTGAAACTCTTCTTCCTGAGTTTTTGCCGTACCAGTCATACCAGCCAGTTTCTTGTACAGCCTAAAATAATTTTGAAAAGTAATTGTAGCTAGAGTCTTACTTTCTTTCTGCACTGGTACGCCTTCTTTGGCTTCAATAGCCTGATGGAGACCTTCAGAATATCGTCGCCCTGGCATGAGACGCCCTGTAAACTGATCAACAATAATGATCTCACCTTCTTTAACGACATAATCTTTGTCTTTTTTGAAAATTGTATGAGCTTTCAGCGCCTGTTCTAAATGATGAACATAGGCGATACCTTTGTCTGTATAAATGTTTTGAACCCCAAGCATTTCTTCAAGCTTATCAATACCTTTGTCAGTCAGTGTTGCGGCTTTTTCTTTCTCATCAACATTGAAATGCACATCTTCTTCTAGACGAGGAATCATCTGGGCAAATTGCTGATATTTCTTACCAGACTCTTCATCAGGTGCAGAAATAATAAGCGGTGTTCTTGCCTCATCAATCAAAATACTATCTACCTCATCTATAATTATATAATTCAACTCACGCTGCGTTTTATTCTCTAAATCATAGACCATGTTATCTCTCAAATAATCAAAACCGAATTCATTATTTGTACCATAGGTAATATCTGATCTGTAAGCTGCGTTTTTTTCTTGTGGAGTTTGTCCATGCTGGGACACTCCAACACTAAGTCCTAAATACCTATAAACTAAACCGTTCCACTCAGCATCACGAGCAGCCAAGTATTCGTTAACTGTAACTACATGCACACCTCGCTCAGTCAAAGCATTTAGATAAACAGGCATAGTAGAAACTAGAGTCTTGCCTTCACCTGTTTTCATCTCGGCAATTCGGCCTTCATGCAAAACGATCGCTCCCATAATCTGCTCGTCAAATGGAACCATATTCCATTCTTCTGTTTGGCCTGCTATTTCGTATTGCGTACCTTCTAAGCGCTTACAAGCATTTTTAACTACCGCAAAAGCTTCTGGCATTATCTCATCCAGAATTTTTTTCTGTTCTTTTTTATCCTTGCCTTTGAGCTTTTCCTTAAATTCCTGAGTTTTAGCCTTCAGCTCATCATCAGAAAGCTTATCTAAACCAGCTTCAATTTCGTTGACTTTTGTAATAATCGGCTGTAGACGTTTCCCCTCACGCTGCTCTGAATCACCGAATACTTTTGAAAATATAGACATAATAGAATTTAATGAATAACAAGCTAATCTTAACAATAATAGTACGCAAAATCAACCGAAAATAAAACAGACGTACCTATGACATAGACACGTCTGTTATCAATCGGCTTAGATAATCCTATTCCGGCTCGATAATTCCGTAATTGCCCTCGCCTCGCCTGTATACCACACTCATCCGCCGAGTCTCGATATTATTAAAGAGATAGAAATCATGACCAATTAGATTCATAGTTTTAATCGCTTCTTCTTCAGAAATTAGATCAGTGAAAGAAAATCTTTTGCGCTTGACTATTTCTGGCTTAGCTTCCTCTTCGGCAATTTCTTTGGCATATTTTTCCTCTGCTCGACTACGAAAAATATTTCTGAATCCAAGAAAGCCTTTCTTCTTTACACCATTCTTATGCTTCAACTTCGCTTTGTATTTTTCTATTTGCTTCTTTAGTTTCGGAATTACCAAGTCAATAGCTGCATACATATCCGTTGCCTTTTCTGTTGCTCGCAAAACATCCCGCGGTACATACATAGTAACTTCTGAACGATAGATTTCACCGGATTTGTGTTTCTTGTCTACTTCTAGCTCTACATCTACCTCAACTACCCGCTTCACATACTTAGAAAGCGAGCCAATTTTTTCATTCACATATTCTTTCATACTAGGAGAAAGTTCTGTGTTTGTACCTTTGATTACAATGTTCATTTATTTGGTAATTTAAAATCAAATTTCGAACTTATTATACGTTGTTCACAATCTAATTGCACACCAAATTCATTTCTAATTTTGGTCTTAATCAAGTCAATTAGTTTCAATACATTGCCAGCAGTTGCGCCCCCCTTATTAACTACAAAATTTGTATGTTGTTCTGACACTTGAGCTCCTCCAATAGATTTACCTTTGAGGCCAACCCTATCGACTAACAACCAAGTTGCAATCTGCCCTCCTTCAGTTTCATCAGCAAGCCTAGCAAACTTTTCATTACCGAGAGCTTTGTCTTTTGGAACATTCTTGAATACACAACCAGCACTAGGGAAACCAGGTAAATCATCTTCACGCTTTTTCTTGATATTATTTGCACACTCTTCAAGCTTTTCTTTACTATCTTTTTCTAATGCAAGCTTGGCGCTCAGTATTATTTTCCCAGATTCTTTTTTGAAAAGACTTGTTCTGTATTCAAATTCACACTGCTTTTTTGACAGAGTAATTCTCTTGTCTTTCAAAACATCATAAATCTCAGCTTCTTCAATACTATCTGCCATTTCTCGCTCAAATGCACCTGCATTACCATAAATAGCCCCACCAACGGTACCTGGAATCAAAGACATTTTTTCCATGCCAGCTAGCCCATTATTACAGCTATACAAAACTAAATCATTTAGCACGGCCCCAGCGTCTACAAAGACCTCATTTCCCTGATGAGAAATTTTGTTAGCAGTATATTTTACGACTAAGCCATCAAAACCTTTATCCAGGAAAATTAAATTGCTGCCACCACCCAAAACAAATAACCTAAGATTATTGTCAGAAGAAACCTTCACAGCCTTAATTAAATCATCAGATGTCTTCGCTTCAAAGAAATATTTTGCTGGTCCACCAATTTGATAAGTTGTATGGTTTTTCAGAAGTTCATCAAAAACGACTCCAGATAGATCCTTTTTTATCTGTTCATTTGTCATTAATTAATTCCTCGGCTAAGTGATAAACATCTCCAGCCCCCATAGTAACTACAATATTACCCTCACCCTCAACTTCCTGCAAGAGAGTTTTTTTAGCCTCTTCTAAATCTGGAAAATAACGCATATCAGGGTGATTTTGAGATCCAATATCCACAATATCCTGACTACTTACAT
>CAYSJE010000002.1:0-16385 GCA_964431345.1 uncultured Candidatus Saccharibacteria bacterium | reverse complement strand
GAATCGCAATATTCTTGCAACCATTCAGTTTTTTATACCTGCTCCAATGAGAAACAAGGCTCAGCGGCAGAGGATGCAAGCTAACAATTATATCAGGATTAAATTTGTTGATATATCGCTCTAGTTTCCAAGCATTAATTTCTTCAAAAAGCAATCTAGGCTTGTAAACTATTTGCTGAAATTTCCTAAAATCCTCTGTCTGTTTATAAACATATTTCCAAGCCACTGGCGCTTTACGAATACCAAAATAATAGAAATCTTTGTAGATTCCCTTAACAAGAGGCCCAGTATATTTCAGCGCATCAACTGTCTCTACCTCCAAAGACGACTCTGCCTTTGCAAAAGCCTCAGTCAATGCCTCCGCTGCCCGCAAATGGGCCGTGCCAATCGAAGCTGGTAGAAGGAGTATTTTTTTGTGTGATTTTTTTTCTGGCATACTATAACTCTACCTTTATATCACCTGTCTCCCAGAGCGTCAATGGCTCAATTCCCAAGCTTTCGTATCTCTCAACTATCAATTCAGCCGGATGATTAAACTTATTGTTCTCGCCTGCGCAAAAGATTGCTTTCTCAGGATCAACTGCTTTAACAAAATTTTCAGACGAAGAAGTTTTACTACCATGATGCCCAGCTTTCAAAATATCAGCCTGCAAATAAATATTGTGATTTAGTAATTCTTCTTCGACTTCTTTCTCTGCATCACCTGTAAGCAAAATTGCTTTATTAGGACTAACTACTTTTGCAACAAAAGAAGTGTTGTTCATATTTTTCACTTCTTGGTCAGTAAATTGATGAGGCGAAAATGGATACAAAATATCTATATCTATTTCCTCTCCAAATTTGTAATCTCGATTGGCATGGGCAATTTCTTCCTCGCAGTTCTCTGCGGCTACTTTTTCTAAGAAAACTTCAAAATCTTTGGCTTCTTCTAATGCTCCTGTCCAAATAAATTTTTCTACTTCAAATCTTTCAAATACATCTATTAGCCCTGCATAATGATCAGCGTGCGGGTGAGATAGCATAACTGTCTCTATTTTCCTGTCCCAGAGAGGCATATAATTACCAAGTTTCTCAACAACAGACGAACCAGACCCACCATCTATTAATATTTGCTCTGTGCCTTGCTGAATCAGGATCGCATCGCCTTGACCAACGTCTAGAAAAACTATCTCTGCGTCAGCATCTTGCAATCTAAAACCGGCTAGGACACTGAGTGCCAGAGCAATTGCTAAAAATATTATTATGTAATAGTAAATTTTACGCATGCAGAACTATATAGAAAAATAGCAATTAGTAATCCATAACTAATAACTAGCCATTCCCAACTAATTTTCTCGACATCTAAATATGCAAACGGAATTTCACTCCCCCATTCTACCACGGCAATACTGTATTTTAGACTGAGCCAGGTCGGCCAGCCAATGATTTGACCAAGCTTGTCACTCAATAATCCAGCCACAGAAGTAAGAAAGCTTAAGCCCATGCTTAAAGGTATTGAGGGCAGAAGTACAAAATTAATTAGAGGCGAAATAATTGCTAACCTGCCAAAATAATAAACGCTCAAAGGCAACGTCGTGATCATCGCGGACAGTGTAATTATTACCGAATCTCTAAACGCCAAAACACTTGGTAATTTGGAAAATATTTTTTCTACAAAAGGCGATAAATAAACAATGCCAATTACTGCTAAAAAAGAAAGTTGGAAACCAATATCGAATCTTAATAATTTTGGATTAATTAGTAACATTATCACCGCCGCTAACACTATCGCATTTCTGATACTAGAAATTCTACCGAACTGCATGGCAACTAGAACTAAGATTCCCATGATTGCGGCTCTGATTACAGAGGCAGAAGCACCTGTGAGAAACACGTAGAAAACAATCATGCTAATGGCAAATACAAATGCTGGACGTCTACCCATAGGCCTTGCAATCACCAGCAAAAGCGCAGCTACTATAGTAACGTGATAGCCAGAAATAGCGACAATATGCATCGTGCCAGTTTTCTTGAAACTTTCTAAGACTTGATCTGACATAGCCTTGCGTTCACCTAATAACAAGCGCTGGGCAAAACCAGACTCAGGTTCGGATAGATTTCTCTGCAAAGATTTCTTGAGCAAGCCTTTGAAATCAGAGATTATTCGCCAAGCAGTATTACTATTACCCTCTTCTATCAATTCAACATTCGCATAATACACTACAGAATAAACATCATCTTTGGCTAGATAATCTTTATAAGAAAAATCTGCAAATTCGGCTGGTGTTAATAATTTGCCAGAAATTTTTAATTCATCTTCTAAATTGTATTGCGGATATTTGAGCGTGGAGACCAAAATTTTACCCTGCACCCCTTCCTCTTCCATTCCCTCACCACTAATTTTTTCTACTTTAATTTCTAGATTGGTTTTGTCACTCCGTTCATCTATTCCAGAAATTTTGCCAATTATTTCTACTTTCTCGGTATCATTATATTGCTTCACATGGTTGGGCTCGCTGATTTGCGCTTGCCCGTACCACCAAATTCCCAAACTAAAACTAGCTAGGCAAAGCCCGAGCATTATGTAAACTCGTCCCGCTTTCCCAACCCAAACCAAGCAAACCCCGAGTAATATTAAGCCAACCAGCCACAAAGCTAGCAGACTTACAAAAGATGCAACAGCAATACCTATCACAAAACTCAGACAAGCAGAGAAAAAAATTGTAGAATTTGGCAAAGACAACTAAAAACCCTCCTTAAGAGGAGGGTTAATAGATCTAACTAGGGGGGCACGTGAGCCCGACCCTACACTATACTTAGCGACAAAGTTTGCACTGCCTGAAGCCTTTCATTGCTTTTGGACCACCTTTGATTCGTGAACTGCGCTTGATACGTTTAATTAAACCACAACCTTCATTGTGTTTAACTTTTGATAATTTGTTACCTACCATTTGATTTTTTTATGTTAATGTTTTGAGTAGTACCTTCCAGTATACCACACCTATATTTTTTGTAGAGGGTTATCCACAGGACCCTACTCAGCAATTTGCCTAGATCTACCTCACCTCACAATTCTCAACATACCTCCCCGCGACTTGGGAGAATTGTTTCATTTCTTTATCTGTAAAAGCTTCCTTATCCATAAAAGTTTTGTCTACAGTATTACGAGGAACAAATTTTTGAAGATAATAAGTTTTGGCGCCTTTGATTAGCTTGGCCATTAGCTCCACTTCTTCGGCATCATGAAAGTGTGGCAAGATAGTTGAGCGAAATTCGTATGGCAAACCTGAGTTCATTACTAATTTTATACTTTTGAATATATCTTCTTTTAGCTTTTCTGTAGAAATTTTGGTCTGGCTTATTTCTGGATATTTCTTGAGAGATGATTTGATATCAAACGCAACAAAGTCTATTAGTTTGTCTTCATACAATTGCCCTAGCATCTCTGGATTAGTTCCGTTGGTATCTAGTTTTATCTCTAGGCCTATTTTCTTTATTTGGTGCAGAAATTCTGGTAATTCTTTGTGTATCAAAGGCTCACCGCCGGTGATACAAACACCGTCAGCATATTTCTTGCGCTTAGCCAAAAATTCTAGGATTTCTTCTGTGGAAATTTTTTCTAACCATTCATCATTTAAGACTAAATTTCTATTATGACAAAATGGGCAGCGAAAATTACAGCCTGCTAAAAAAATTGTCGAAGCAATATGCCCGGGATAATCTATAAACGTTGTTTTCTGAATCCCACTAATAATCATATATTTCTCTAAACAAAACAAGCCTAAAAAGCAAAGGCCCGCTTTGTTAAAGTACTTACCTAATTTCCGCAACCGCAAGAATTTTCAGCTGAACTACCAACTGAATAGGTTTTTCGCTTTTCAAATTCTTCTGCTTTACCTTTGTTCCAGTTTGAAACAGGATTGTGATAGCCGACAACTCGACTATAGACTAATGTTTTTTTTCCGCATTTGGTCGCCATAGGTTTTTGTTTATATTTTGCTATACTAAATAAATTATTGGCTAATTATTTTTCGCAAGTACAAGCATAAACCTCCCCCTCAATGTATCCATGCTCAGGACAAATACTGAAAGTCGGAGTAATCGTGAAGTAAGGTAGATGAAAATTGTGTGCAATTGTCTTGACTAATTTCTTGCAAGATTCAGTGTCTTTAATACGCTCACCTAGAAATCCGTGGAAGACAGTACCGCCAGTATATTTTACTTGCAAATCATCTTGCAATTCTAGTGCTTCAAAAATATCTTCAGTATAATCCACTGGTAAGTGACTCGAATTTGTATAGAATGGTTCTTTTTCTCCCTGGACTAGAATATCAGGATAAAGTTCTTTATCAATCTTCGCTAATCGATAAGATGTCCCCTCTGCTGGAGTCGCTTCTAGGTTGTAGATATTTCCGCTGTCTTTTTGATACTGAGCCAATTTTTCTCGCATGAAATCAAGAACTCTTAAGGCAAATTCTTTGCCTTGCTTTGTTGCAATATTCTCCTTTTCTCCTAAAAAATTCATAATAGCTTCATTCATACCAATCAATCCAATCGTTGCAAAATGATGACTCAAATCTCCCAGATATCTCTTGGTATAAGGAAGTAAGCCGTTGTTCATATTTTTTTCAACCAACTCGCGCTTTACCTCCAGTGATTTCTGAGACAAATCCATAAGCACACCGACTCTATTCAAGAATTCCTCTTCGGTCTTAGCCGTGTATCCAATCCGAGGAAGATTTATAGTAACCACTCCAAGTGAACCAGTCTTTTCACCTGAGCCAAATAGCCCACCTGTTTTGGATGATAATTGACGCAAGTCCATTTGCAGACGGCAACACATACTTCGAACATCACTCGGCTTCAAATCACTATTAATAAAATTTTGGAAATAAGGCATACCGTATTTAGCTGTCATTTCAAATAGCAATTCAGAATTTTCTCCATCCCAATCAAAATCTTTAGTAATATTGTAGGTAGGGATTGGAAATGTAAAAATTCGGCCTTTCATATCGCCCTCAAGCATCACTTCCATATAGGCTTTATTAATCATATTCATTTCTTTCTGATAATCACCGTATTTGTCATCCAAAATTTTCCCGCCAACAATTACGTTTTGCTCTTTCATGTCTTCTGGTACTATCCAATCAAATGTTAGATTTGAAAAAGGTGTTTGGCAACCCCAACGGGATGGTGTATTCATACTGAAAACAAATTGCTGGATACTTTGCTTAACCTGTTTATAATCCAATTTATCAGCTCTAACAAAAGGAGCTAGATAAGTATCAAAAGAACTAAAAGCCTGTGCTCCAGCCCATTCGTTTTGAAGTGTTCCTAGAAAATTAATCAACTGGCCAATAACAGTGTTCAAATGTTTGGCAGGGGCAGACTGAACTTTTTCATCAACACCATTAAAACCCTCTAGTAATAAATCCCGAATACTCCAGCCAGCACAATAGCCATTAATACCCATAGAAAGATCATGAATATGAATATCGCCTTCCTTGTGAGCCTTAGAAATTTCTGTAGAATAAATATTCTCTAGAACATAGTTGGCGATAATCCCTCCAGAGAGATGAAGAGCCAAGCCAGAAAAAGAAAAATTAACATTACTATTTTCGTTCACTCGCCAGTCTTCACGCTTCAAATACTCATCCATTGTTTTGGTCGCATCTACCAAAATAGATTTAGTATCTCTGATTTTTCGCTGCTGTTCTCTGAATAGAATAAAAGCCTTGGCTGTATCCGCGTAGCTATTATATATAAGAGTCCTCTCCACCATGTCTTGAATCTGTTCGACAGTTGGGATATACCCGGCTTTCTCGTTTTTGAATTCTTTCTCTAATGCGTCTAGGACTTTCCAAGCCATGTTTTGGGCAGTTTCTCTATCTCGTCCACCAATCGACCTGGCTGCTTTATAAATTGAGCCAGAAATTCTCTCAACATCAAAATTAACGATTCGACCATCTCTTTTACGTACTTTCTCGAAAAGAGCTTCCTTTGTTTTTTCCATGAGGGTTTGTGTCTTTGTTCATGCCTATCAGAAATTTTATTCTGATGAGCAATTAGTGTTATTGATTATTGGAATTTTTTAATTTCTTCAGCAAAACTATCTATACTATCAAATGATCGATGAACCGAGGCAAATCGGATATAAGCAACTTCATCACAATCCCTTAGCCTTCTCAAGATTATCTCCCCAATTTTGCTTGTACGAATTTTACAATCTTTTGATTCTTTGACAATTTCTCGCTCAATTTCCGCCAAAACTTCTTTGATTTCGTTTTCTGTAAAAGGCCGCTTGCTTAATGAATGCTTAAGCCCCTGCTCAATCTTCTCTAGATCATATGGTTCAATTCTATTATCTCTTTTTATTACATTGAGCTCTAGTAATTCTAGCTGTTCATAAGTACTAAATCTGGCTTTACATTCTAAGCATTCGCGACGTCGACGAATGGCTCTACCATGATCAACTTCTCGCGAGTCAACAACTTTTGATTCTCCTTTTTCACAAACAGGACACTGCATTTGTCTATAATTTAGAGGTCAAAAAAATATCAAGCTTCTCACCCATATTCTGCCGAAAAGTGCTTTTTATCCACTCACTATACGTATATTGTCTTTTTTGATACTATATCTTGTGTTTCTATTGCCATTATAGCACAAAATGCAGAAACAAACAAAGACTTATTTCTCGAGACTTATTTGCTTAACAAAGGGGAAAATACAGATTCTATACTTAAACTATGTAAGTTTTAGCTAGGAAGGTGTGGAAAAGTAGATCGTTTCTCCAACTTTCTTTTTACCCCCGAACAATAAATAACTCCGAATGTCAAGTTTCTATTTTTACAACTTAATAACCTCGAAGTTATATCTTAACAAAAAATCTCCCAGACCGGAAGATTTTTTTGTGGGGATAAGTATAATTTTCGAAGTTCTAACTAATAAATTGGATAGTAACTGTCATTCTCCCCTTCTTCAAACTCAAGGACTTTCAATCTTTCCAGACTATTTAGATTATTGAGCTGTAATCGAGCTTCTGAGAAAGTATAGAGCACGCTATCTATATATAGACTACGCACAATATTTGAGTCACCATAGAAATATGAACCTGAATTATCGAAAACTGATTCATCATCATAATGTGTTACTCGCCCTCTTAAATCAAATCCATTTTCCAGAGTTATGTCATAAACGTAGGCTCCCTGAAAAACAGTGTCTCCGTATTGATTGTCCTCGGTTTTCTCACCCTCAATTTTGGCCTCAGTAATCGGCAGCACCATCAAATCCTTTTCTTTGTCGAATAATAATGCTTTGTGATCATGCAACACATCAGATTCTGTTCCCCTATCGCCAATGACTTCTTTGTGCATTTCAACTGGATTAGCAACATCAGTCACATCAAATATAGCCATTTTGATTCCCTGGTACCAAGTAAAATCTAAGTTTCGCTCTGACTTTAAATCCTCTTCCGCTTCCACGACTTCCTTACCTATCCCAATAATGTGATTCTCATCATACGGATGCAAATAGTCTGAATAGCCTGGAATTTTTAGTTTACCTAAAACAGCAGGATTAGTATGATCGGATAAATCAACGACAAACAGTGGGTCTATCTTTTTAAATGTTACTAGATAACCACGCTGCCCCATGAATCTAGCTGAATAAATTGTCTCCCCCTGTGCCAAATCTTCTAGGGCTCCAACTTGTTTTAGATTCTCATCAAGAATGTAAATATTGTTAGTCGATTTTGTTTCCTCATCCCAAACTTGTCCGATAGTTGTTGCTATTCGGAAATGCTTGTCATATTCATCCATTGAGAATTGATTCAGAATATAGCCTGGAACTAATCCAGTATTTTTATAATCAATACCTCCATTATCTAGAGTAAATTTTGTGATAGTTGTTTTTTGATCCTCGTTATCAATTCCACCATCTAAGAAACCATATGATGGCCAATTAGCCTGGGCAATATACATGTTTTCTAGCGAAGCATAGACATTCTGACCACTACCTGCAATAACTTCTTTGGTGACAGATTGATCCTCGTCTGTTAAAGAAATAGCCGCTAATGTAAAGAAAGTATCTGCTTTCAGTGGTTCTACATAGCCAACATCCGTACAGCCAACAATTGGCTCCATATCTGATTGCTCTGGTTTATCGGCACTTTTACTCTCCCAGTAAGTAGGAAGAATTCCTTCACAATCTGTAATCTCTTCTTCATAATAATAATTAGGATAAGTGTTTACAATGAAATACGCCCAATTGCCAATTTTGCGAGCGGTCAAATAACTCCCCTCAAAATCTACTGTTCTTAGCAAGTCAGGTGACTTTCTATCAGAGATGTCATAGAGCTTGGCTGACATCACGCTAACATTGCGATATCTTTCTGGATAAGGAATTAATTTGTCCAATGGTTTTCCCCTGTCATCGGTAAATTCTAGTGTCTCTGATCCAAACACTAATAACCTATCACCATCAATAAATATTTCTGCTGGCATAAAATCTTCGTATTTTGTTGTTGATAGAATTTCCGCTTGGTCAGTTGGATATGCTTTCGTAATTACCAAATTCCTTTGAGCGATCGCATAAATGTAATCCCCATCTGTTTTGATAATATCAGCCTCATCTACCCCTTGAACTTGTATATTGGTATCAGAGAATTCTAGGTCTGCATCTGAACCAGCACTATCGCCAGAAGCTGTCGCTGATTTTTCTTCAACAGCCAAAGGCGCAGATAATCCACTAGAATCTTCCCCTCCCATTTCAGCTCCACCCTGTCGCGCATCTCTCTCTTCCTCAAAAGCCGCTACTAATTCTTCTCCTGAGCTAAATTTCTGCAATCCCTCACTACTGCCCTGGTCATCTGGATAAGGAAATGGTTTTTTCTCTCCGCAGCCAGTTAATAACACTGCCACAACAAGCACTGTAACCAAAACAGACACAAATTTGTAAGCTGTTTTCATATTTTTGTATTTAGCTAATTTTGTATCTATTTTACCACGATTCTCTAAAAAGCTGTAGGGAACAGCCTGCCTGCCGGTAGGCAGGGCATCCTGTTCCCTACAACAAAAAGCCCCTCGCTATTGCGAGAGGCTTTTTGAGATGATTATTTCATCTTTCGTCTAATGAAAGCAGGGATGTCTAACTCCTCTTCATCATTTGATTTGTTATCTAAATCTGGAACTGATGGTCTTGATACTGAAGCTGAAACCTGCCCTGCCTTTTTCTCTTGCTTGAAAACCGGCTGGGAAGATTTCTTTTCTTCAGTGAAAGTCTTCTTGGAAAATGGAGATGGATTGGTTTTGCCTGGCTCAATTGTTGTTCCCCAAGGAGTTCTGATTGGTCGCTCTTTCTTCTTTTCCTTTTTTGGTTTACGACCCTCTTCAAATCCCGTGGCGACTACTGTAATCCTGAACTCACCTTTTTCCATTTCTTCATCCACCACAGCTCCAAAAATAACCTTGGCATCTGGATCAGCTGATTCAGTAATGACTTTGGCAGCCTCATCGATCTCAAACATACCAAGATCAGATCCACCGGTAATATTAAACAGCAATCCTTTAGCACCATCGATAGACATTTCTAGCAATGGACTCTCAATTGCTTTCTTAGCAGCTTCCACAGCTCTATTTTCACCTTCAGCCTGACCAATACCCATAAGCGCTGAACCAGTATTCTGCATAACAGCCTGAACATCAGCAAAGTCAACGTTAACTACACCGGGAATAGTGATCAAATCAGAAATACCCTGTACACCTTGGCGCAAAACATCATCTACTATAGAAAATGCTTCGACAAGAGAAGTTTTTCTGTCAATAATCTGCATTAGGCGATCATTCGGAATTGTAATAAGTGTATCTACTTGCTGCTCAAGTTCATTGATACCATCTTCAGAAAGAGTCTTGCGATGCGCTCCTTCAAAAGTGAAAGGTCGAGTAACAACACCAATAGTTAAGGCACCAACTTCTTTGGCAATATTAGCGATCACTGGACCAGCACCTGTACCTGTTCCACCGCCAGCACCATAAGTTATAAAGATCATATCTGATCCTTCTAGTACTTTTTTGATGTCTTCTTGTGATTCCTCTGCAGCACTACGACCAACCTCTGGATTCATTCCAGCTCCAAGACCCTTGGTCAGAGTTTTACCAATTTGGACTTTTCTTGGGGCTTCGTTGTGATGCAAGGCTTGTGCATCAGTATTAATTGCAATAAATTCAATGCCCTTCAAACGGGACTCCATCATACGAGTTATTGCGTTTCCTCCCCCGCCACCAACACCAACAACTTTGATTTTGGCAGTTGTCTCTAATTCTGGCTTCACTTCCATAGATGTTTTTTTAATAATAGTTCTATATACTTTGAACCAGTACCAAAGTAATAGAATTAGTTATAATTTAATTTTTGATTAGAAAATTCCCGAGCCGTTAGCCCGGGAATTCATAATTTCAAGAATTCATGTTCTTTTAGGGGAGAAAGGTCTTAAACCATTTTTTCATCTTACCGACAGTATCTCCAACAGAATTTTGGATACCACCTAGAGCAAAACTTGCACTTTTGTTTTCTGCTCCCATACCCCAAAGAACGAGGCCAACAGCTGTGGCAAAAGCAGGATCATCAATCTTATCCACTGCAACAGGGACTTCTTCTGGCATACCAATTTGTGCCGGAAGACGTAATTCCTCTTTAGCTAAATCAACTATCTCAGGAATCTTGGCTCCGCCACCTGTCAATACTGCGCCAGACGGAAGCTGCCCACTTTTACCAACTTTTTTTAATTCTTTATCAACGAGCGAAAATATTTCTGCTAAACGAGCCTCGATAACTTCTGCAATCTCACGACGATTAATTACCTGCTCTTCGTTTTGATCTATTTTAGATAAATCGACTTGCTCACTATCAGTGATTGCTGAAGGTGAAGCCGTGCCATATTCCAACTTAACTTTTTCTGCCACATCTACCGAGGTTCTAAGTCCGATAGCCAGATCATTCGTGATATGCTCTGAGCCAACCGGTAAAACTTTTGTATGAAGCAAATCACCTTCTTCATAAACAGTTAAGCCTGTTGTCCCAGCCCCAATATCTACTAGAACTACACCTAATTCTTTTTGCCTTCTAGTCAAGACTGCTTCCGCAGCGGCTAGAGGAGCTAGTACTAAATCATCAATATCAACCCCAGCTCTATATATACATTTTGTTAAGTTCTTTATGAAAGATGAAGCTCCCTGAACTATATGAGCTTCTACTTCTAATCGCACACCACTCATTCCAACGGGATCTTTAATTCCTTCCTGATCATCAACCACAAAATTCTTAGGAACAACGTGCAAGATTTCATGATTAGTCGGTAACGTAATTGCCTGTGCAGCTTCGATAACTCGAGTCACATCATCTTCACCAATTTCTCCATCAGCTCTTGATACTGCAATCACACCTCTACTTAATTGAGATTCAATGTGTGCACCGCCAATTGAAATATAAGCACTCTCAATTGGAATACCAGTTATGCGCTCAGCTTTCTCAAGTGCGGTTGAAATGCTACCAACAGCTTCTTCAACATCCACCACTACCCCACGCCTAATCCCCGCCGCTGGAGCCATTCCAACACCGATGATATGAGGCTTCTCTTCATCCGGCGAAACTTGCCCAATGATAACTCGCACTACGCTCGAGCCTACATCTAAACCTACAATGATTTCATCTTTAGCCATTCTCATTTGTACGTACACGGTTGATGAACAAATTTAGTGTTCAACGCGACTCGTAAATTTGTTCAACCAACTTCAGTAATACTAATTATAGTTAATTAAGATATTAAGTCAACAATTTTTGGGATAAAAATGATCAAACCAATAATCACAGATCCCAAGGTTGTGATTAACACCGATCCAGCTACCATATCTTTTACTTTTCCAATTGTCGAATGCTTTTCTGGTTTCAAGAAATCAATCAGTTGTTCCAAGGCTGTATTCACGAGTTCTAGGCTCATTACTGCAATTATGCTGAGTATAAGGACAATCCATTCAAATGAACTGATGCTAAATACTATCCCGAAAATAACTACTGTAACAGTTGCGATAACATGAATCCGAAAATTACGCTCGTATTTCAAACCGACACCAATGCCTGAAAAAGCTGTTTTGAAACTCTGCGCTAAACTATGTCTACGCTTAATAGGGCATTTAGAATTCGACATCAAACTCATGAATTAACTTATCTTGTAAACGAAACATCTCCCGCGTTTTTTGAGCCGGAACATTTTCGTGATCATAACCTGCTAGGTGAAGTATACCATGAATTAGCAAATACTGTAATGCCTTCTCGGTGGTTTTATCTTGATCTTCAGCTAGCTTTGCGGCTTCCACATTGCTTATGAAAACCTCTCCAAATATATTATCAGACTTTGGTTCAAGGTCAAAGCTTAAAACATCGGTGCTACCTGATTTGTGTCGATACTGTTGATTAAGCTCACTCATCCGCGCCACAGAGACAATGACAACACTAATAGAGCCTTCGCGCCCAAGTTTACCTAAAATATTCTTACCTAATTCTTCAAGAGAATCTTGGGGGATATCGTCTTCAATCAAATTCGTAACCGTGATTTCTCTCATTATTTTGCCTGCCCTTCTCCCAAGGGATTAAATCCATTTCTCACTTCTACTCCATCTTCGTAACCATCATTGTCAGTATCTTTCTTGTTTGGGTTTGTCCCTAGTTCAGCTTCACGTTTATCATCAAGGCCATCGCTATAGGTATCAATAATTGTTTCGGTTTTTACAACATTCTGTTGTTAAATATTAAGTGGATTATCCTCTGACATATTACTACTAACAGCATTGTAAACAAAATAGGCAGCGGCGGAAACACCAACTAGAATCGCTATTATAATGATGATTCTGGCACCACTTAATTTCTGATATTTCTTTTGGGCGAGACGGGGCTTACTTCCATGCTGCACGGGTACCAAAACTTCATCACTTGGATTATCTTTACTGAAACTACCATAAGGAAACTCAGGATCACCTTTTGGTTCACCTGCTGGTGGTAATTCTGGGGGTAGCTTGCTTTTTTGGACAGATTTAACAGACGAAACATTTGGTTGTTTCGCTAGTGGAAGATTCTGAGGAATATTACCCTCTGGCACTTGTCTATTTATTAGTTAATTTTTGTTGAACTAGTTTTTGCACAAGCGATCCATCAGCCTTGCCTTTCACTTGAGGCATTATCTTACCCATGACTTTTCCAATATCTGCCATTGAAGTCGCGCCTGTATCAGAAATCGCAGAATCAATAATTTTACCAACTTCTTCCTCCGACATTTGCTCCGGTAAATACTTTTGAAGCAGATCAATTTCTTTCTGCTCTGAATCAGCTAATTCTTTTCGGCCACCTTTCGTATACTGCTCAATAGAATCTTTGCGTTGCTTGATTTCCTTGTTTAATATTGTGAGAATCTCATCTTCTTTGAGCTCACTTTTCTGCTCAATTTCTTTGTTCCGAATAGCCGAGTGAACCATTGTCAATACCTTTACTGCATCTTCGTCTTTACTCTTACGAGCAGTAATAAAGTCTTTTTGTATATCCTGAGCTAAAGCCATATTATTCGTCTGTTTTATTTTTATCGTCAGATTTTTTATCGTCAGATTGCAAAGATTGATTTTTGGCGTGTTTTTCCTTCAAAGCCTCGGGACGTCTCATTTGGAATAGACGTTGCTGAGAGCGACGGAATTTGTGCATACCAAACAAACCCAGTTTCTTGAGATTCTCGCGACTCTTGAAGATCATTTGCCTGCGAGTTGCTTCTTCTCTCTGGATAGCTTTGCTTTTATTCTTTTGGTGGAATCGAATTTCGCGAGCTTTGTAAATATTGCCACTTTGTTGCAATTTCTTGTTAAAGCGACGAATTAGCCCTTCAATTGATTCTTTTTCCTTACGTTTGGCTTCTACAACCATCAAATCACCTCCCCTATAAATCTGTTAATAATTATAAACCGGCCTTAATTATCTAAGACCAACGACCTCATTGCTCCCCTAATAATATCAGGAACTTCCTAAATGTCAAATACTACTCCCCAAAAAAGAAATCTACACCAGGAACGTCAGCTAAGATTATTCTACCTGACACTTTGCAGCTTAGCTATTTTTTTTAGAGATTCAGCTGTTTTTTCTATTACCCCCTCTACTAGAGATTCATCAACACCCACTACACTGTCCTTAATACTTTCTATCATCTCAGCTCTAGTAATATGCGTTTGATTTTTATTCTTAGAAATCGGTCTGAGTAAATTTAGTTCTATTTGCATAGCCTGCATATTGGGATCAAGAGAAACACGAGACACCTTAGTATGCCTTCCCAAAAAATCCTGCCGCCTCTCTAGTGTACTATTGAACGACTCAGTCCTAGGTAGATCAATTTTTTGAACTAACAAAGCCTCTCTATCCCTCTCACTACTACCTCCTGTTTCTGCGTTGCTCATAATTCTCCCTTTAATTCCTTGCCACCCACTAAGTGCATGTGCAAGTGGTTAACGATCATCTCTACATGTGGGCCACCTTTATTGATCACTAATTTAAAGCCCGTATCTTTTATTCCTTCTTTCTTAGAAATCTCATCTACAGCTAAAAGCATCTCGGCAGCCGCGGCTTTGTCTTGCTCTTCTAATTCTGTAACTGTCGCTACATGACGTTTAGGCACGATTAAGACATGCGAAGGTGCAGCAGAACTGATATTCCTGAAGGCCACTACATTTTCGCCTTCATAAACAAACTCCGCTGGTGATTTTTTGGCAATTATTTGGCAGAAAATACAATCGCCCATATGATTATTTTAGTTTCACTCTATTATTATCTGCAGAAATAATTTTCGCAGAAAAAAATTTGTTAATTTCTCTCTTCTTATCCCAGTTTACTTTTATTCCCTCATTAGTAACACCAGAATTAGTTGTTTCTGGCAAAATCTCAACTTCTTTGTTTATAAATTTTGCTAAATACTCTGCTTGCAGCTTATCACTAAGCTTTCGTAATTTCTCGCTTCTAGCTTTGATAATCTGCGGATCTAGCTGATCAGGCATTTGAGCTGCTTTTGTACCCTCTCTCATAGAATAGCTAAAAACGTGGATTTTTGCAAAGTTTGAATTTTTACAGAAATCATAGGTTTGCTTAAAATCAGCTTCGCTCTCTCCTGGAAAGCCTACTATTATATCTGTAGAAAGAAAGATATTAGAACTTTTTTTGTGAATTTTACCCACTAAATTCTCTACTTCTGTAATATTATATTTTCGCTGCATTGCTTTCAGAATTTTATCTGTCCCACTCTGAATTGGCAGATGCAAGAAATTGCAGATTCTAGGATTCTTAAATAATACCAAAACATCATCTGAAAAATGCTGGGGTTCAATAGAACTTAGTCTGATTCTTGGTATTTTTGTTTCTGTAATAATTCTGTTTAACAAATTTGCTAAGCCATTTTTGTACTGACCAATATGCACGCCAGTAAGAATTATTTCTTTGGCTGGGACAGAACCATGTTCTGTCCCTACTTCATATTTCTTTATTTTGGAAATAATTTTGTCAGCAGAAATACTTTTTGGCTTGCCTCGCAAATACGGAACAATACAATAAGTACAAAATTCATCGCAGCCATCTTGGATTTTGATAAGCTTACGGACTCTGACCTGTAGGGGCGACCCTTGGGCCGCCCGCGAATTATCACCGGACAACCCAAGGGTTGTCCCTACAGATTGACCTATAAAATCGCTAATTCTTTCAAAAGCATTTTCCTTGGCTTCATTAAAAATTACTAAATCAACCTCTGGCAATTTCTCTAAGTCTTGTGCAGCACAGCCAATGACAACTATTCTAGATTTTTTGTTTCTGTTTTTGTATTCTCGCAGAGTCTGGCGAGATTTACGAGCAGCGACATGTGTAACTGAACACGTATTAATTATAAAAACATCGCTTGCTTGTTTGGGCGAAGCGACACTATAGCCGGCATCAAGAAATTCTTGTTTCAGATCTTCTGTTTCTGCTTGATTCAACCGACAACCTATTGTTTTGAAAGAAATCTTCATTATGGATGAGAAATCCCCCCCGACTTAGCGGGAGGGATTAGAACTTATCTCTATTTCTTCTCTATCTCTTTCTCCTTAACAGGCTTTTTTGCCTCTTTAGATTTTTCTTTTTCCCTGATCTCCATTCTTTCTTTCAAATACTTTATTAAACCTTCTTGGGAAATTACTTCTTGTACCCCTGTCTCCATATCTCTCACAATCATCGTATCATCAACTGATTCTTTCTGCCCCAAAATCAGAGTGAAGAATACTCCTTTTTTCTCCGCCTGCTTGAGTTGAGATTTTAGGCTATCTCGCCCAACTGATTCTAATGTATCAATTCCTGCTTTGTAT
>CAYSJE010000001.1:0-17159 GCA_964431345.1 uncultured Candidatus Saccharibacteria bacterium | reverse complement strand
AAAAGCGATTTTTTTCACAACACAATTTATTGACACCTACACAACCTCACTAGCTTTTTTAGCGACATGAGGTTGTTTTCTTGCAATTGTGTTTTATGCGCCTTGGCCACATGGGGCCAAGGCTATGCTGGGTAGCCGCGACCCTGTGTGGTCGCGGCGTATCTTGATGTCCAGCCGCGAGTACATGAGCCCCCTGCAGTTTCTTGCCAAAAAATATAGACAGTGTTATTCTATTATTCACTAACTAATCTCTCCCCTCCCGTAATAGCGGCAGGAGTTAGGAGAGAATTTATCATTAAATAAACGCTATTTTTGATTACAAATTTATGACAACAAAGGACGAAGACAATACAACAACATCACCAGAACCATCTCCAATGGACGAGCTTCTTAAACAAGATGGGGCCGATGTGCCACAAGAAGGCGATGTTATTAAGGGAAAAGTTACTAGCGTTTCTCGTAACGAAGTAATCGTTGATTTAGGAACTTTCGGTACAGGTGTCGTTCGAGGTAAGGAATGGTTTGATGTAATGGATATGTATGTCGATCTAGAGCCAGGCGATACTATCGAAGCGTCTATTACAGATCTAGAAAACGAAGATAACCAAGTTGATCTTTCTATGAAACAAGCTGGTATGGAAAAAGCTTGGGATGAGATCAAACGTTATAAAGACGAAGGTGAAGCTATCAAAGTTTTTGTTCAAGAAGCGAACAAAGGTGGGCTTATCGCGAATGTTCGTGGCGTCCAAGCTTTCTTGCCTGTGTCTCAATTAAACAGTGAGCATTACCCTCGAGTTGATGGTGGTGACAAAAATTTGATTTTAGATAAATTGAAGAGACTTTCTAACAAAGAACTAACTGTAAAAGTTCTGGACTTTGATATTGAAGAAGAAAAACTAATCATTTCTGAAAAAGAAGCCGAGGCTGAACAGAAAGCCGCTTCAATTTCTAAATACAAAGTTGGGCAAGTTATCGAAGGCGAGGTTACAGGAGTTGTTGACTTTGGCGCCTTTGTTCGTTTTGGTGCAGAAGATTTAGAAGGCCTAGTTCATATTTCTGAGCTGGCTTGGAAACGAATCGATCACCCTCGTGATGTTCTCAAAGTCAATGATAAAATCGAAGTCAAAATTATTTCTATCGATGGCACAAGAATTTCTCTATCTCTAAAAGCATTGCAAGATGATCCCTGGGTCAAGGCCGTGAAAGAATATGAAGTTGGCCAAGTTGTCGAAGGTGCAGTTACTAAAGTAACTCCGTTTGGTGCATTTATTCAGCTAGACAAGGATATTCACGGACTAGCGCATGTCTCTGAGCTTTCTAAAGAAGGCCAGACTCCAACTGATTTGATGCGAGTTGGTGAGAAAAAGAAATTCAAAATCTTATCTATTGAACCAGATGAACATCGCCTAGGGCTAAGCCTTGATACTAAAGCTTCTGCTAAAAAAGAAGAGTCTGATGAAAAAAAAGATAAAGATGGTGATAAGAAGGATGAAGAAGTAGAGAAGAAAAAAGAAAAACCTAAGGCCAAGAAAAAAGCCAAAAAAGAAGACAAGAAAGAAAAGAAAGAGAAAGCTGACAGCAAAGAAAAGGATAAGAAAAAGAAAACAGTGAAGCCCGCTTCTGCCAAGGCTACGGCGGGTAAAAAAAACAAGAAAGATAAAAAGAAGTCTGGGAAATAATTCTAGCCCCGGGCTTTAGCCCGGGGCGTTTTTGGAAGTAGCACTGGCCAGGCTTTGGCGCACCGGCCTAAAGACCGGTGCTATACATTTTTATATGATTGAGTCAATCAAACAATTCATCACTGAAAACGATTTGCTCACTTCGAGTGACAAAATTATTGTTGGTGTTTCTGGTGGATCAGATTCAACGTCTCTGCTTCTAGCTTTGCATGAACTCAAATATTCTTTAGTAATCGCTCATATTAATTATAATACTAGAGAAGCAGATTCAGAGAGTGATGAAAAATTTGTTAGAAATTTGGCGCACAAATTAAGTTTGGAGTGTGAAGTTTTTGTAGGGTCGGACCCATGTGTCCGACCGAAATCAACAGATTTAGATCAGGGCCGACACACGGGTCGGCCCCTACAATCTAATTTTGAGGCTTGGGCTCGCGATA
The DNA here is from genome assembly GCA_964431345.1 of uncultured Candidatus Saccharibacteria bacterium. Taxonomy (GTDB): domain Bacteria; phylum Patescibacteriota; class CALEFQ01; order CALEFQ01; family CALEFQ01; genus CAYSJE01. The sequence goes on along the minus strand of CAYSJE010000001.1, from coordinate 15,043 downwards.
TTAGATACAAGTTTTTTGAGGAAGTGAGAGGAAAGTATCAGGCAGATAAAATTGCCGTGGCTCATAATAGTAATGATTTAGTCGAGACTATGTTGCTGAATTTATTTAGAGGAGCAGGCCCGAGAGGTTTGGCTGGTATGTCAGCCAAGCGTGGTTTGATTGTTCGTCCTCTACTAAACATCTGGCGGAAAGATGTACTAGATTTTCTGCAGACAAGGAAACAAGATTATCGAGAAGACAAAACAAATCTAGATACAAAATATAAACGCAATTGGATTCGTCACAAACTGCTTCCATCTTTGCGTGAAAACATTGATGGGCAAATTGACGAGCAACTCAAAAATCAAAGCAAACTTTTTGCCATGACTGCTCAAATGATTGAGCAAGAAGCCCAAGATAAATTGAAAGAACTAGAAATTGGAGAGAATAAATTTGATCTAGATGGATTCTTTGATCTGCCCTCGTTATTGCAGGGGGAAATTGTGCGTTCTATTCTAGGGAAGAGGGATATTGGGCAAGTGCATGTAAATGAAGTCCTAGATTTATTGAAAAACTCTGAACCAGAGAAGCACAAAATTTTTGCGGGAATTAAGATTACCAAGAAAAGAGGAACCTTCTTGGTCACACAAAACTCCTGAAATTGGTTGACAAATTCTTTAATTAAATTATAATTAGCACAAATTTCTTTTCCTACCCTGCCCGCGGGTCACAACGCCCCTCCTCGTTGTTGATCGCAGTGGGCGGGGTAAGGGAAGAAATTTTTTATTAGCCCCGGGCTTTAGCTCGGGGCTATAGCAAGAAGACTACAATCTAAATGATCTCGCATAAATGCGGGTCATTTAACTTGATTAATTCCCTAATATCAGGCAGAATAAAGAGGTGAATCTAAAATAATAAAATATGTCTAATCAAGAACAACCTCCCAGATCAAATGGTCCTAAAGGGCCACAGCGAAACAGTTTAATGCGGAATGCAGTAATCGCAATTGTCGCTGTTTTAGTAATTGCAGCTGTTTTTGCAATGTTTAATGATCCAATGGCAGGAGAAGCCGAAGAAGTCTCTTTTAGTGAAGTGATCAACCAGATTAATGATGAAAAAGTTGAGAATCTAGAAGTGGTCAAAGATAAAGTTATTGCCAAAATAAAAGACGAAGACAAAGAAATTGTAGCGATTAGAGAGCTTGGTGTGCCGATAACAGAGGCTTTAAATACCTCCGGTGCAGAGCCAGGAAAACTAAAAAAAGTAAATATTAATATTAGAGATACATCGACTGGAGATTTCTTTCTGGGCAGTGTTTTGCCATTTTTACTTCCCGTATTACTTATAGTTGGTTTGATTTGGTTCATGGTACGCTCCGTTCAGGGCGGAAATAGTAAAGCAATGTCTTTCGGGCAGTCCAAGGCACGTAAAACTGATGGCCGGGACAAGAAAAAAAAGATTACTTTCAAAGATGTTGCCGGAGTTAAAGAAGCTAAACAAGAATTGCATGAAATAGTCGAGTTTCTAAAGGAACCAGCAAAATTTGCGAAACTAGGAGCAAAAATACCTCATGGTGTATTGTTAATGGGCCCTCCAGGGACAGGTAAAACATTGTTAGCCAGGGCTGTAGCTGGCGAAGCTAGTGTCCCTTTCTTTCATATTTCTGGATCAGAATTTGTAGAAATGTTTGTTGGTGTTGGTGCTTCTCGAGTGAGAGATTTATTCAAGAAAGCTAAAAAAGATGCACCGTCAATAATTTTCGTTGATGAAATTGATGCGGTCGGTAGACAGAGAGGGACAGGTTTAGGTGGCTCACATGATGAGCGCGAACAAACACTAAACCAAATCTTAGTTGAAATGGATGGTTTTGATACCGATACAAGTGTTATCGTCATAGCAGCGACAAATAGGCCTGATGTGCTTGATCCGGCTCTCCTTCGCCCAGGACGATTTGATCGTCGGGTGGTTCTAGACGAGCCTGATATTAATGATCGAGAGCAGATTCTGAAAATTCATGTGCGCAAAAAACCATTAGCAGCCAAAGTTGATCTTCGGCAGATTGCGCAGCGAACACCTGGGTTTTCCGGGGCAGACCTAGAAAATGTCTTAAACGAAGCTGCAATTCTAGCAGCTCGTCGCAACGACAAAGAAATTGCTATGAATGATTGTCGAGAGGCAATTGAAAAAGTAATGCTCGGTCCGGAACGCAAAAGCCATATTCTAAGTAAAGATGAAAAGAAAGTTACAGCTTATCATGAAGCTGGACATGCTCTTGTTTCTCATATATTACCAAAAGCTGATCCGGTTCATAAAGTTTCAATAATTTCTCGTGGTCGAGCCGCTGGTTATACTATGAACCTACCAGATGAAGATAAGCATTTGCATTCTAAACAGGAATTCTTGGATGAAATGGCTACATTGCTAGCAGGCTATGCGACAGAGAAAAAAGTATTCAAAGATTTCACAAGTGGAGCTTCTAATGATCTGAAGCGGGCAACAAAACTAGCTCGCAAATTAGTGCTGGAATACGGTATGAGTGATGAGATTGGACCAATTTCGTATGGCAATGGTGATGAATTAGTTTTCCTTGGCAAAGAATTTGGTGAGGCCCGAGAGTACAGTGAGCAGATGGCTTCAAAAATTGATACAGAAGTTCATAAGTTTATGGCCCAAGCTAATAGTCGGGCGGCCGAGGTTTTGGAAGCTAATCGCGAGAAACTTGATAAAATAGCCAACGCTTTAATCGAAAAAGAAACTCTAGAAAAAGAAGATTTCGAAAAGCTGGTTGGCAAGAAGAAATAAACAAGTTAATAATATAGCCCCGGTGTTTACGCCGGGGCTATTTTGTTATTCAAACGGATCTAGTTTTATAATAGGCGATTTGTTAAACTCGGCGGCTCTTTCTGCCTGAGTATCTAAGACTGAGTTTAATTGAGCTTCGTTTACTCGGGGTGGCGGTACAATTTGCCCAGCACCTGTTTTGTTCACTTCTAAATTTGTGTTGTAGTAGAACCAGAAACACCAGCCCAGAGTTGCACAAAGACCAATAAAAACTACCCATTGGATTAATCTAATCCTGGTTTTCTGGTCAAATTTTGGTAAGGATAAATCCATTTTATTCTTGAAGTTTTACTGTGAAAGTATAATTTGCCTGTAGGGCGGTTTTTAATTCAGGGGAACTTTTTTCATCATCAGAATCTCCAGTGCTATTAGAGCGTTCTCCTTCAACTAATATTTGACTGAATCTAATCTCATCCATCTTGACAATAGTTGGCATAAGCTCAATTTTTTTGAGAACAGAAATCGCATTAGCAAACTCACCTGTAACCTCTAGATTCAGAGTAATTTGATTTGCAGCAACCCCTTCCTTACTTGGATCAGCCTGGTCTGGAGGAGGACTAGCATCAATAGTAGCCCCACCTGAACTTCTAGTTTTGCCCTGGCTAGAGCCAGTAGAAAGATCATACTCAATATTACTAGAGTTCGCAATACTCTCAATTTTTTCTATGAAAGGAATTAAACTTTCATTTGTAACAACAATGCTTTCTATTTTTTGAGCCTTGTCTTCATATTTTGCAAATGATCCTTGGGGATCAGTTGTTTGTTGCTGTTTCAATTGTTCTATCTCTGCTCGTTGCTGTTGTAGTTCGCTAATGCTAGAATCTATTCTTTCTATAGAAGGCAAAATCCAGAACCAAACAATCGCACCTACAACAGCTGCAATAATTCCAATAGAAATGTATAAAGATTTTTTGTGGTTTACTTTGTTTGCCATGGGAAAAGGAAATCTTTTTTAACTGTAATGGTGATAGTAAATGGAATCTTTTCACGAGTAATAATATTTTCTAGCGGCAGATCTACTGATTCTATAAAATCTGCTTGCTCTAAAGATTTTCGAAATTCAACTAAGGTATCACGAGTAGAAGCTTCGCCTGCAATAGTAATAGTGAAATCTTCTGATGTTATGTCTAATGTTTCAAATTTAATTTCTGTAGGAGTATCAGCGAGTAACTTTTCTACCAGCGGTGTCCATAAAGGTTGGTCTTTGAGAGATGAATCTATTGATGCAGTTGTTTTGTTTAATTCAGAAATTTTTTCGTTTTCTTGACCTGAAACACTTGCCTGACTTTGGTTTTTTAGTAATTCTAGTTCATTGCTAACACTTTCTGAATAGATACCCACAAAAGAATCCATTGCCCAGAAAAAAGCGCTGACAGCAGTAATTGTCACGATAACCAGAACCAAACCTAACACAATAACTCTACGCAATTTCATTGCACGTAATAAATTTTTTTCAGTAGAAGGAAGGAGGTTAGTTTCGATCATTTTATTTTGAAATCTAAGCCTCGTTGGGCTAGCCCAATGACAGTGGTGAAGCCTAGGGAATCAGTATTAGAAATGGGTGGAAGGTCTTTTGGATTATTATCGTAAAGATTGACCCAAGGATTTGCTAGGTGTATAGGGGCCGTCAGTTCTTTTGTAAAATATGCTGGTAAACCTCTTAACCGAGTCGTTCCTCCGCATAACAAGAGGTGGTCAATTTTATTGCTGCTTTCAGAATGTTCTTGATAATAGTTGATGGTGTTTTTAATTTCGTTGACAATTGATTCTAGGGTTTCATTAATTGCTTTGAAAACAGCTGGTTCCTGCTTTTGCTCGTCTAGGCCGTGCTTGATTTTTGCCTTCTCTGCCTCAGTAAAAGAAAGGCCTGTTTGGGATACAATATTATTAGAAATATCAACTCCAGCAATTGCTAAACTAGAAGTGAAGTGGATTAATCCATTACTTACAATACTTAGACCAGTTCTATTTGTACCGATATCAATAATCATGACATTTTCTTTAGCAAGAGTCGGAGAAATACAACTACGAGCGGTAGAAACAGATTCTATTTCTAAGGCAATTGGCTGTAGACCAGATTTTTTGAGAATATCGACAATTGGATTGATAGTATCTTTGGGAGCGGCGGTTAGTAAAATTTGATAAGATCTCGCATCGCCGCTATCGGCTTTATTATCATTGATGATTTGCCAATCAATTTCTACTTGGTCAATGGCCATTGGTATGTGTTGCTCAGCTTCCCATTTAACTGCCGCTTCAACTTCATCTCTCTTCATTGGTGGCAGGGAAAACATTCTAATAAATGATTTTGATTCAGGTAGAGAGGTAATAACATAGGGAGTGTTAATCCCCTGTGGTTTGGCCTTCTGGACCGCCTGCTTAATTATATCCGCAAGTTTAGCTGGTTCTTTTATTTCATCTTTAACTACTATTCCTCGTGGAAAAATTTCAGCACTAAAAGAAACTGGGCGAATATTACTTCCCTTTCTTTGTAGCATCATGACTTTGACAGACGAATCAGAAATATCTAAGCCAAATGCTTGAATTTGTTTATTCAGTAAAGACATTTGTTATTGTAATTCTTGCCAATTAATCATTTCGTAATTTCCTGTATTTGGCCAATGTGGAGGCGGGGCAAAGATCATATTGGCATCGAAGTGATAGTAAGTATTTTCGTATCCAGAAACAACATAATCATCTCGGACAGCTTTGAAGTAACCTACTTCATTAAAGATTAGTCCGCCGTAAATGTGCAAACTTTCTTTTATAATGCTGTTATTAACATCTCGATAAATCTTTCCACCCTGGGCAAACATAGCCGCGTAAATTATCGTTTCATCTGGTAGCCAGCGTCCGACTTCGATATCATTCTGAGCAATTAGTCCGAAAGCGTCTTCTCCCATGCCGGAATGATAAGTTATGTTATCGTTAATTACTATATTAACATTTCCTGTGTCTACAGGGAACTCAGCCGCGGCAATAGTGAGTCGTCCATCTACCTCTCCATCTATCCAGAGATCATCTTCGACGAATAACACACCATTACTAGGATAGTCCATGACTTGGGGATCATAATCTTCTTCTTGGCCGATGCCATTCTGCGAAGCAGTTCGGACAACTTGAATCTGAATTTCTCCGCCAGGTAAAAGGGTTAAATGATAGCCTTTTTTACCAGATGGCGGAAGAGAGGCATTATCTGTGTCGGCAATCGCCTTTAATTCATCAAAGTCAGACAAATAATTAGCAAAAACAATTTCTGAAACTGGATACAGCCAGAGATCTTGTGGCCCGCCAATACCCCAAACCCCAGTTTTTATTTGCGGAGGTCGGCAGCCATGGAAAGGTTGGCACCAGTATGTCTCTTGTGCACTTTGAATAATAGAGTCATTTTCACCATCAAATCTGATTCCTCCATTAGAATGGACTCGTCCATAAACGTGAGAATTTTGTCCAAATGCCATGTTGCTGTTGCTCAGAAACATAAAATTAGAAAGAGATGGAATGCCCAACTGTGATTCGATCGTTCTGGTATAACCTGGCGTTGAATCTAGGTAGCCAGTTGAACGTACGGTAACAATTGTAGAGCCAAGAGTTGGTTCATCAACTTCTAGTTCGTAATGCCCTATTACATCTCCGACCGGGTCAGTGTATTCATGAACATATGGTCCATGAGTTGGTTGACTCGGGCACTCACTTGCTCCGTCGCAATAGTCATTTGGATCATGTGTTAGCAGCCATTGGTAGTGATGAACACCAGATTCGGCAACTTCGAAAGCTCTTTCTCTGTCCTCTTCCCCCTCGGCTGATTGATTTAAAACATTCACATATTGTAACAAGCCAACAACAATCATCAGAAAAATACCAGTGAAGACTATTGCCATTATTAAAATACTTCCCTTTTGTTTTGGTGAGTTTATTTTTTTCATATTACAAATTACGTAAATTAATAAGTGTATCAGTTACATAGCGTCCGGTATCATTCCAAGGAGTGTTATCAACGATTAAATGTATTCCAATAGCCTTAATACTTGGTTTAACCGGTGGATTCATAGGGGCTTCTTGGCCGGTATAATTCTCATCATAATAAAGAAAAATAGCTTCAGCTCCATTGGCAATATTTTCTGTAATCAAATCGGTGGTTTCTTGTCCATCTGGATATACCTCGGCTGCAGCCTGTGGTTCAGTTATTCCACGATACAAAGATGTTCCGTCTACAAAATATCTAATTCGCTCTATATCTCCATCATAATCATAGTCAGAGTAAATAGTTAATGCTTGAGATTCCGCGTTAGTAATCGGATAAGCTCCGTTTTCCCCGATAGTAATGTGGCGAATTTCTTTCTTCATTCGGTCTACAGCTCTTTGTGCCTCTCCGTAGCTTTGTCCTTCAGTAATAGTCATGGATTGAAAACGATAATTATCGACTACAAAAACAGCTAAGGCTGATGAAATTATAGCAATAATACCAACACTAATGACGATTTCAATTATTGTCATTCCTCTTTGCGAAGTATTTTCCATTTAAAGTGGGGTGAGTGTTATTTCTGGTTGCATTTGTCCATCGACATCTATTGTGCCAGATGCCTGAATATAACCATCTTTTGTAACGGTGTAGTTATATATTTTGTTTTCTAGCTCACGGAAAAACTCTTGTCCGAAGCTAGTTGTTGCTCTTGTTTCATCATACTCCGCGCCATCGAAGACTCTAATATCAGCGGCCTCAATTAATTGATTAGTATCGTTGCGGACAGTGAAAAGAAGATTATGTTCAGTGTAAGTATCCAAATATATAGTTAAGCTTTGAGTAGAGTCTGAGGTTACTTCTGTTGTAGTAACTGGATCAGGGAGTTGCCCTGGCAGACTAAATGCAGCAATAGAATACTGATTTTCATCGCCATCATTCAGGCCAAAGTGATAGAAATCCCCTTCTATATTTGTTAGCTCTAAAAGTCCTTCAGCACTAGTATTATGATCTTGTTGATATTTGTAAACTTCTAACCCCTCACCGTCAGTGCCAAGAGTTTTTCTAAGTCCTGTAATTTCAAAATCAACGTCGCCAATTATTTCTCCTGTGTCGAATTGGATAGTATTAATATTGAGAGCACTTAGCAGGTCAATATACAAAGTTACTTCGGTGAGCTCTCCGGCAGAAATAGATTTGTCAGGATTGTTTGGAGATAGGCTTAGTGATTCTGGAGAAGTATAGTCAGTCCCGTAATTTTCTTTCGTTACGATTATGTGATAGTTATTATTACTTGGATCTAGTAATGGCACGATGACTTCACCAGCAGCATTAGTATAGTTAATAGAATTTACTAGAGGATCATCGCGATGAATAGTAATAACTGAATTTTCTACTCCCCCGCCACTATTATCTTCAACATTGACTTTCATGACCCCGGTGCCTTCTCCACTTTCAATGGTATTGCCGGAAAAATCACTAATTAATACAGATGGATTTCCACAATAAAGTGGTCCTGTCCAGCAAACTTCAATTCGAACTCTTTTATAATCTGCACTAAATTCGTCGTGCGGTTCTCCGCCAAAAATCCCGTCATAGGGATCGTCAACATAAGAAACATAGGTATTAACAGAATAATTAATATTATCGATAGTGACTGTTTTTGAAGTTGGAATATTCCCTGCAGGGACAGTATCAGGAGTGGCGATATCTGCGTAAGGGAAATTTCTGAGTGTCTCCATTTGTTGATTAGCTAAATTGGTGGTCACAGTTTTACGCCTACTAACTTCAACAGAATCAATTATTAGATTTACAGAGAGATAAAAAGCCACAACAATAATACCAAAGACAGCGACACCGACAATTAACTCTATTAGTGTAAATCCAGATTGTTTTTTTTGTCTAAGCATTATTATATTTGACCTGATAAAGAGTAAATAGGGCCAATTATCGAGATTGCGAGTAGAGCTACACCGCCACCTAGAACTAGCATTAAAATAGGCTCAATAATTGAAGAGATATTGCTTAGCTCTTGATCAACTTCTTCTTCATAAAAATCGGCTAATTCTGTTAAGACACTATCGAGTGTTCCTGTTTCTTCACCAACAGCCATGATTTGAGTAACAATTGGAGGAAAAATCTTTTCGTGTTTCATGAAAGATTTGCTGATAGCGGTACCAGTTTTGATTTCTTCTGCTGCTTCAATCACCGCCTCATTATAACTTGCATTGCCCATTGTGTCAGCAACAATTCTGAGCGAATCAACTATTTGGACCCCACTTTTCAATTGAGCACTAAATGTTCGACAGAATCTAGCGATATTTATTTTGCGAATGATCCCGCCGATCTTTGGGATTTTCAGACCAAACTTGCTTAAACCACTTTTGCCTTTATTAGTTTTCAGAACGAGGATAAAAACTGCGATCAAAATCCCGGATCCTATTATGATATAAAGCCAATCTTTCTGAATTATTTCGTTAAGTTTTATCAGCATTCTCGTTGAGAGGGGGAGATCAGCACCCAATCCTTCAAACACATCAATAAGTTTTGGCAGAACATAAGTGACAAGCATAATTATAATTCCGAGCATTGTTATCATGATTACAGCCGGATAATACATTGCACCTCTGATTTTGCGAACTAAATCGTTGTTCTTCTTCATCTGAAGATTGAGTTGTTGGAGAACATTGCTTAAATTCCCAGAGGATTCACCGAGCCTGACCATGCTGACAAAAATTGGCTGGAATACTTTTGGATGCTCTTTTAGGGCATCAGCGAAACTAGAGCCCCCTTCAATTTTTTTCTGGACTTCGGTGATTACTTCTGCAAAATAGCTTTTTGGCCCAGCTTGTTTCGCCAAGACTTGTAGAGCTCGAGAAAGAGATAGCCCCGCATCTAACATAACACTCAAGTGCTGGGTAAAAAGGATTTTTTGAATAGGAGGAACCCTTCCAATATTCATACTGAGAGAATTTTTCTTTTCTTTAGCTCCGCCCCTGAGAGTGAATTTAGTGAGCAATAAACCTTGCTCACGTAATAACAAAGCCAGTGCGTGTTCATCTGGCGCACTCATTTCTCCTGTCTTTTTTACTCCTGCCTTAGTTCGGGCAGTGTAAAGATAGGTTGGCATTGTTATCTAAACTTATTCTTTGGTAACTCTTAGGACTTCTTCTATAGTAGTAACCCCCGTAGTTGCCTTGATGAAACCGTCTTGCACCATGGTAATCATTCCGTCGGCGACCGCCTGTTTCGCAATATCTTCTGTTGAGGCCTGGCTTGCTGTTAAATTCTTAATACCTTCAGTCACCTCTAGAACTTCATAAATTCCGATTCGTCCTTTGTAGCCTTCGTTATTGCACTGACTACAGCCAGCACCGCGATAAAATTTTAGATCCTCCAAATTAGTTTCTTTATTACAAATTTTTTCCTGTCTCATTATCCCAATAATTTTTTCTGTATCAAATTCTTTCCTTAAAGCATCTAAAAATTTCTTGTCTGGCTTAAAGGTTTCGACACAATTTGGGCAAATACGCCTTACCAATCTTTGCCCAATAATTGTATTAACAGTTGAAGCGGCTAGGAAAGGTTTAACTTTCATGTCTAGAAGTCTTGGTATGGTTCCCGCAGCATTATTTGTATGAAGAGTGGATAGTACAATGTGGCCAGTTAACGCGGAGTGTACAGCGATTTCAGCGGTCTCATTATCTCTAATTTCTCCAACCATGAGAATATCAGGGTCTTGGCGCAACAATGAACGCAACCCTTCGGCAAAAGTTAGTCCAATTTGAGCACGGATCTGGGTTTGATTTACTCTTGGCATTCTATATTCAATTGGATCTTCTACTGTTGCAATATTCACTTCAGGTTTATTCAAAATATGAAGAACCGCATAGAGAGTTGTAGTTTTCCCAGACCCAGTTGGCCCAGTTGCTAGAATCATACCGTTGGGTCGGTTGATGTTATGCTTAATTATTTCTAGAGCAGAATGCTGCAGGCCTAATTGTTCTAGGGTCAGAATTTTTTGTTCCTCATGCAGTATACGCATAACAATTTTCTCGCCATCATAAACTGGCAGAATAGAAACACGGAAAGAAACTTTGTAGTCAGGAGTTTCTTTTTTGAATCTTCCATCTTGAGGGAGGCGATGTTCATCAATTTTCAGATTAGCCAAAACCTTGATGCGAGCAACAATTCCTGACTGAACAGCCTGGGGTAAATTTAAAATTTCATGCAGGATTCCATCTACTCTATAGCGGACCATTACTTCTTTTTCAGTTGGCTCTAAGTGAATATCAGAGGCGTCTTGTAAAACCGCGTAGTCTAATAGGGTATCAACAATCCTGATAATTGGTAAATCTTGGGCAGCTTCTTCAGAAGACATATCGGTGCGAGCAGCTTTAGCACTTTCAATTATCTCAGCGAATTTTGATTTCACACTTTGGCGATAAAGTTTAATTATGCCATCAATTGATTTTTCACTGGCATAATAAGGAACGATTATAAGTCCAGTTTTCTTTTTGAGACCTTCAATAATTTCTAGATCATTGGGGTCAACCATGGCAATATGCAATTCAGTATCAGTTTTCGCAAAGGCAATGACTTTGTGTTTTTTGACTAGAGGTTCAGGAATGATAAGTAGAACGTCTTTAGGTATTTTTTCTTTGTTCAAATTAATAGCCTCAACTCCAAAAGTCTTGGCGATTTCTTGATCGAAAGTTTTTTCATCCAGAATTTTCTTGTCACCTATTATCTGAACCAGGCTGACATTTGATTGCTTTGCTTCGTCAGCAAGTTTTTTTAAATCAGCTGTGGTAGCTAATCCATCAGCGACAAGTTGTTCCCCAAATTTTTTTTCATTAACGTGCATCTTGATCTAAAATAGATTTAATTTTTTGAGAAATTTCTTCTAAAGAATGATCTGATTTGATCAAATAATCTACAATGCCTAATCCTTTTGCTTTTTTAATGGTTTCTTCGCTGCCAGAATTGGAAACAATAAGGACGGGAATCTTTTTGAGTTTTTCATCTTGAGCTCTTGCTTCCAAAATTTCTATTCCATTCATTGAGGGTAGATAAATATCGAGAACCACAAAATCAGGCTGTCTGGTTTTCATTTGTTCCAAACCTTCTTTGCCGTCGGCAGAAGTTAATACATTGAAACCATTGGCTGACAGCTCTGCATTCAAAGCATACAACAGTGCGGTTTCATCTTCGATGATTAAGACCGTCGCTTTCTTCATATTTTTAGTGTGAATTATTTTTGAGGCTGAATTTTAGGGGCAGATAAATAGAAAATGTTGAGCCTTTTCCTTTTGTGCTCTGGACTTCTAATTTTCCGTGGTGTAAATCGATAATGTTTTTAGCGATATATAATCCGAGGCCTGTCCCTCCAATTTTTTGTTTGGTTGCGCTCCTGCCGCGATAAAATTTAACAAAAAGCTGTTTTTGTTCATCTGGAGAGATTCCGATTCCAGTATCGGTAACACTGAGCTTTGCTTGCTTAGGATTATTTTTTGGTTCATATTCGAGTGACAAAGTGACGACGCCATGACCTTCAGTATATTTAATAGCATTGTCTACTAAATTTGTGAGAACTGTTTTTATTGATTTGGTATCAAAATAGAATTTAATGTCCTTGTTGGGTAAGTTAGTAATAAATTCTATATTTCTTTTGTCTGCAAGGAGATCGTATTCACTCGCCACTTCTTTCGTAGTTTCAATAAGTGAATTGAGAGTGAGATTCGGTTTAATTTTACCCTGCTCAATTTGAGAAACATCTAGCAAGTCCTTAACTATTTTTACAAGATGTTCGTTGGCTTCATTAGTTTGAGCGATAATTTTTCCTTGTTCAGGTGTACTTTTCCCGGCAAATCCTTTTTGTAATACTTCTAGATTCCATTTCATTGTGGAAAGGGGAGTTTTGAGCTGATGTGAAGCAATCGAAATAAAATCTGATTTCATTTCATCTAATCTTTTTTCTCTAGTAATATCGTGCAAAACTTTTACGAAACCGATAAGCTTACCATATTTATTAGTGGCAGTTGAAGTTTGTATTTTCAAATATCGTTGATTCTGATCGCCGAGTGAAATCTCTTCACGAAATACTTGATTAGTAATTTTTTCAGAAGTCTTTGGGCACCAGTGCGCGACTCTAAAGAAATCTTTCAATTCAATATTTATACTCTCACTTCGGACATCTAGGCCTAAAACATCGCGCTCCTTAATACCTAGAAATTTTTCAGCCAGAGGATTTACTAAGGCTACGCGGCATTGACTGTCTAGCATAATTAGTCCATCGGAAAGATAAGTGATAATAGCATCGGTTTTAGCTTTTTCAAATTCTGCTTCTCGTTTAGAATCACCAAGCTGCTTAACACTATTAGAAACGGAGTATCCCAAAATGAGAAAAACAACAGCAGCCGAAAGGACAATCAACATCACGAGCTCTATGCTCAAATACAAACTGGCAATGAAGTAGGCAGCTATGATGACCCCAATAGTAACAGTTCCCATTAGGGAAAATATGAAATTTGGGCATTCCCAGAGAGTCAGTTCTTCTTTAGCGCAAGTTTTGAAAAGTTTAGAATACATTAGAATAATCCTTCACTTGTCATTTCACTTGGGATATCATAATTCATTAATTGTAAAGTAGTTGGAGCAATATTACCAAGTGCTCCCTCTTTTAGTTTTAGATTCTTTATTTTTGAATCTTCACTTACTATTATAAAAGGTACGGGGTTAGTCGTATGTCGACGGACAGGCTCTTTGGTTTTAGGATCAATCATTTCTTCGCAATTGCCATGGTCGGCCGTAATAATGGTTATGCCATCACGCTTTTTGTTTGCCTCGCAAATTTCTTTCACACGGGCATCTATATATTCAAGGGCTTCTACCGTTGCTTTCAAATTTCCGGTGTGACCGATGATGTCTGGGTTAGCAAAGTTAGCCAAAATGAATTGGGACTTATTGTGCGAGATGTTGTCTAGGATTTCTTCCGTCACTGCTCCAGCACTCATGGCTGGTTCCTCGTCATGCGATTTTACATGCAGGGAAGGAACCATGATTCTATCCTCTTTCTCATACTGCTTTGAAGAACCTCCATGAAAGAAGTACGCAACGTGCGAAAATTTTTCTTCTTCAGCAATATACAATTGAGATATTTTTTCTATTCGGCCTAAAGTTTCTGGTAAAGTGTTTACCAGCCGATTGTCCATGAAGGCAATTGCCATTGGTAAATCATCACCAAAATTTGTCATGCCGGTAAAATTCAAATTTGCTATGTGTTTTCCGCGATCGAAAAAATCAAAGTCGTGTAATACAAATGGTTTGGAAAGTTGGCGGGTCCTATCTGATCTTAGATTAAAGAATATAAATGAATCCCCTGCTTCCACCAACGCTTTGGGCTGGAAGGAATCAGAAATTACGGTTGGCTCGATCATATCATCATCGATTCCGTATTCGTAAGCGCGCTCAATCGCATCTTTAGCAGATTTTTCATAAGGGCCAATACCATGAACCATGGCATGATAGGCCTTGGCCGTTCTGTCATAATTATGAGTTCGGTCCATCGCATAGTATCTTCCGCTAATAGTCACAATTTGGCCGACTCCTGTTTGCTTTATGTATTTATTTATTTCTTCTACATATCTCAGGGCACTTCTTCTCGGAACATCGATACCGTCAGTTATCAGATGAAGATACACTTGAGAAATTTTTTGTTGCTGGCACATCTTGAGTAGAGAGAATAGGATTCTGATGTCACTATGAACCAAGCCATCACTAATCATTCCCACTAAATGCATTTTGGAATTGTATTGCCTAGAATGTTCTAGGCTAGCTAGCAGCGCCGGGTTACTATAGAAAGCCCCAGATTCTATAGCTTGCTGAATGGTTACTACGTCTTGCTCGACTACCCGGCCAGCTCCCATATTCAGGTGTCCAACCTCAGAATTTCCCATAACACCTGGTGGTAAGCCAACTTCTGTGCAACAAGTCTTGATTTGAGTATTTGGATAGTTTTCTTGTATATAGCTTAAAAACGGTGTTTTAGCTAAATACACCGCATTTCCCTCGGTTTGACTAGAAATACCCCAGCCATCGAGGATTAGTAAGGTTGTAGGTTTGTTTTTAGCAGTCAAAAAATTGCGGAAAAGGCTATTTTCCTATAGCAATTATACCATATTTTAGACATAGTAACACTTGACATATGTTGATTCTTGTAGTGGTAAGTGTCCGCTTTCACCACGCCCTGAAGGGCGTGGC